>JAFGID010000294.1 GCA_016929735.1 Ignavibacteriales bacterium
AAAAACAAAAATAGTAGTTATTTTATCCTTAATTTTTATGTTAGGGATATTTATTGGGTGTGAGAAGAAGGATGATGATGTGATTAAAATTGGGGCAAATCTTCCATTAACCGGCGAAGTAGCTGTTTATGGTCTGAATGATAAAAAAGGTATGGATCTTGCCTTGTCGGAGAGTGATCTAGATATTAAAGTTGAAATAGTATATGAAGATAACAAGGGTACAGCAAAAGATGCTGTTCAGGCAGCAAATAAACTAATGAATGAAGATGTAATTGCTATTATTGATGATGCTATCAGTGGAATAAGTTTAGTAACAATCCCAATATATGAAAAGTCTAAAGTCCCGCTAATTTCAACCGGAGCTACCAATCCAGCCCTATCTGGGATTAGTCCATACTTTTTCAGAATTTGGAATTCAGATGCTGAAGAGGGAGATTTTGCTGCTATATCAGCATATAATGATTTAGGAAAAAAAAATGTAGTTATCTTATACATGAATAGTGATTATGGACTTGGCTTAAAAAATGTTTTCGAGAAAAAATTTATTTATCTTGGTGGTAAAGTTGAATCATCAATTGCATTCGAAGAAAACACAAGAGACTATAGAGCAATAATAAATCAATTTAGAAATAAAAATTTCGATTTAATTTATATTGTTGGTTATGCACCTCAAACTGGCCCCCTCGTAAAAAATATACGGGAGCAAAAAATTGACGAGACAATATTGACCCCAGTTACAACGGAAGACCAAAAATTTATCGAATTGGCTGGGGAAGCGGCTGAGGGAATCATTTATGTTTTTAATAGAACACCTACAGGACAAAATCATCAGAACTTCGTTTCTGCATATAGAAATAAATATAATGAAGATCCACAACTTTTAACAGATGTGGGATACGATGCAATTAAGTTAATATTAATGGCGCTTAAAAATGGGGCGAGAAACGGAGATGAAATTAAAAATTTCTTAAAACAAATGGATACTTATGAAGGCGCATCTGGACTGATTAAATTTGATGAAAATGGTGATGTACACAAACCAATGTTATTAAAAATAGTTAAGAATGGTCAATTCGAAAAATACAATTAGGAGATAAGAGTGGAACTTGTATTTAATAATATTAATTCTTTACTAGATAGTTGTAAAAAAGAAATTAATGCAAAAAAGGTAAAAATTGTTTTGTCTAAAATCGAAAATTTTAGTCCACTTGATGATATAGATATTGGATATTTACTTTTTGCACCTGATGATTATCAAGAAGTAATATTTGAAAAAGCAAAAGAAATAAATCAACTTTTATTTGATAAAGTAATAAAATTTTATGGTGTAACATATCTTTCGGATTTTTGTTTGGAAACATGCCGTTATTGTGGTGACAACATTTACAGCAATAGAAAAGAGTGGGAAAAATTAATCTTTGAAGCAAATAAAGATGGTAAGATTAAATCACCTAAACATTTTTTAACACCCCAGGAATTGAAAGAAGATGTTTTAGCATTGTTAAATAAATATCCTGGGCTTGAGCAGCTTTGTATTTTATCCGGAGATACACCCACATTAAATGTACCTCGCTGGATAGAGAGTTTAAAAGAAGTTGCGAGCATTTATGATAAAAAAATTATATTAAATATACCTCCTCTTCATATAAACGCATTTAGAAAAATCAGACAAGCAGTTCCAAACAACAAATTGCAATTTCGAGTATTCCAAGAAACTTATGATGAAACAATTTACCAAAGGGAACATCCTCATTATGACTATCATGATGATAGAACATTTAAACTTCAGAGAGCAATATTAAAAGAAAAAAGATTTAATTCTGCAAAAGCTAATTTTTGGGCAAGAGTTTTTTCGCAAGAAAGGGCAATTATCGCTGGTTTTGATGAGTTTGGATTGGGAGCTTTGTTTGGCTTGAACAATGGATTATTTGGATCTTTCTTTGAAGTAATAGCATTCAAAAGACATTCAGAATTCATGTACAATAAATTTGGATTAGTTCCCGAAACTATATCGTTTCCCAGATTATTGCCATCTGAGGGAGTGGATTATGTAATACCACGCCGTGTGACCGATTTCGAATATGAAAGAATAATTGCGGTAACTAAATTATCGGTACCACAAGCTGAACTAATTATTACTTGTCGAGAAACCGCTGAATTTAGAAGAAAAATTAGACCAATTATAAATATTGAAGATTTTGAAGCAAGACCCGGACCCGGTGGTAATATGGCCAATGATGCATTTTTCCAGATGGAAATCATAGATAGAAGAACAGGAGAAGAAGTAAAAAAGGAGATTGAAAATGACGGTTATAAGACAATTTAAAAAAGAAGCAAATGAGATAAGTACATATTTTAATTTGTCATTTTTTCAGGTCAAATTAGACAATGAAGGAAGCATCGCAGATGAATTTACTTTAAAATTAATTACCCTTGATAAAATTCTAAAATTATATTTTGACTCATATGTTTGTTGCTATTACGAAAAAAATCCTGAAGTTCTTCTAACTAAGGATGAGATTAAATATTTAAAATCGAAAAAGTATAATAACTTAATTTTTGTTAGGAAATCGATAGAAGATAAAAAGAAAAAATACAATTATAAAAGTAAAAGAATAAATGTTTTTTTCTCTGCTGATAGCAAATGGAATGTTAAAAAAAGAATATTAACAAAATTACTTAATAAGGTATTGTAATATGAAATCCAATGTAAAATTTTATTTAAAATTATTTGAAGGTTTAAGAGATAAGATAAATTTTTTGGTGTATAATAAAATAAAAATGGTAAAAATCGATGATTATGATGATTCCACATTAAAAAAATTTAGTTTAATGTTGATGATTAGTCAAGATGCGGGCAAAAACTTTAGTTGGTTGCTTTTGGAAGATCAGAAGAAGGTTATTATTTCTAAACTAAAAAACCATTTTAACCTCAAATCTTTGAATATATCTTCAGAAGACTTCTTTAAATGTTGGATAAATTTTAAATTTGGTGAATCAGGTTTGATAAAATACTTTATGGAAACAAACAAGAATACAGAGTTCATAAAAGATTTTAAGGAGGAAACATATTTGATTAAAGAAGGATATGTTAAAGATTACGAAAAGCAACCTGAATTGCAAAAAATGAGGGATGATTATAGAGCTAAATTAAAAGAAGCAACTTTTGATCCATTTGTTGAGCTGGAAAACCAATGGGGATTCCCAAATGTTGCTTTTTATTATGTTAAGTTACCTAAACTTAAAGATATTGAGTTTGTGGCCATATTTCCTATTCTTACTGAGAAAAAAAGTGATTTTTTTGAAAAAGCCGATTTTATTTTTTCCTTGGTAAAAAATGCCACTCTCGGGGCAAATTTGATGAAAGAAATTATCGATGAAAATTTAATTGAATTATTTAAACAGCAAATCAAAACCGCCATAATCTCCATTCTAGTTGATTCTTTTTCTCATAATATAAGCGCACATAGCCTAAATGCTATAATTTGGTTGTATCTTAAAAGACTTGAAAAGTTAAATGGAAGATTACTTATCAAAGCAGATAAGGATGAATCGCAAAGAACTAATCTTACGAAAAATGTATTGGATCATATTTGTTGCAGAGAAGGTGAACATAAGAAGAATTGCACCTGCCAAATTGTATCGAATGATGAGATAAAAAATATATCTAAAAAAACATCAAATTATTATGACAAATTAGGATTGCTTGATTCTACTTATAATGAGAAGTATTTCTCTATGCAAGATATAATTTCATTTGCAGATGAGGATATCATAAGAAGGTTGTTGGATTTTGATGGAGTAAATTTTGTTGATTACTGCGACGAAGCTAAAAAGATCCCGTCTATTCCAGTCCCACTTGATAACGAGCTAGTATCATTCCTTTCTTATCTTAATGAGAAATCTGCCTTCTGGAATGGTGTTACAAGGGATATACCATCAGGTGGTTTAATTACAAATTGGTATGAAATACTATACGATTTTGCAAATAATCCTCTGTTTTTAGGCACAATTGCACACTCAGAAGAGTTACACAGAATAAAAATAAACATTGGTTATAATGATGAACCATCTGAATTTATTAAAATCGACTTAACTTCTTTATTCGAAGAAATAAATCCACCACAAAATAATGGAATATTAGAAATTTCAGATTACTATAAAATCATTAATGAAATAGAAAATTTCTTAACAAAGATCGATTTTTCTGAACAAAAAAATCCAAAAGAATTAGAAAATAACGCCGGATTAGAAAAATTACTCAAATCAACTGTATTGAATAATTTATTGGAAAAAATAAATAAAGTAAATAATAGCGATTTGTATAATTCATTTATAACCTATATTAGGGAAAAATATAACAATATAATAAAATCATATAATAATCCGAACTACAAATTTGTTACATTACCTGAAAATTATAAAAGCCTAAGAGAGAAATTATTGGAGGAAAATAAAGTATTCATACCAGGAGGAATCATAGGCAAACATTCTTTGTTTACAATATTTGAAAATACTCTTCGAAATGTTAAACATGCAAACATAGAGAAAAATGGTGAGATAGTGTTAAATATTAAGATAGATAAAGTTAATGATAAACCATTATTTGAGATTAGTGTATGGCTAAGCAATGATACTAACATAGATAATGAGTCAAAAGAAAAGATAAATAATTCTCTACAAGAACCAATTTTAACGGAAGATGGTAGGCCGAAACTTGGAGGAACATCACAGGATAAAATATGTGCAGCTATGTTGTTCAATAACTTATTTTCTGAAGTTGAGAGTAATAGTTTTTTCAAATTGAGTGAAAATAAAAAGATAATGAAACCATGGATAAGTCCAGAAGTTAATAATAAATTTGTAAAACGTAAATTTTTTCTATGGCAAGGCTCATTAATTAATTGTCTTAATATTAAACAACTTAGAAAAGAAAAAGATGAAAAAGAATTAATAGAAAATCCAAGTAGATTTATATTTTCAGTTTTCGATTTAAGTGATATTGAAAATGAAGATAGGTATTTAATATCGGAAAGTGGAATAATTCGAATACTCGAAAAAAAACAATTACAAAAAAATTCACCTAATAAGGAAGAGTTATTTAAAATATGGAATAATAAGTGGATTAAATTTAAAGGAGCTTTGTATCTTGATAAATCAAGCGGTGGTAATACGGAATATTTTTGTCATGTAATTAAGAAAGAAAACGAAACATGGAGATATGAGCAGCACCTTTGTAAGCCTATAAAACCAAGTGAAAACGATAAAAGCATTATATTTGCTCACGGTGAAATATCCGAAGATTCATCAAAAGTTTTACAATATAGAAATCACGGTCCATTAGTGGAAAATTATGTAAGGAGTGGAGAGAAACTTCTAGATGGTGAACTTAATTTCTCAAGAAAGAGCGCAGGTGAACTTATAGAAACTTTACTTACTAAAATAGATGTATATGATAATAGAATTTACAATCGTATAAAAGACAAAAACAAAATTGATTTATTTAAAAATAATCTTATGCTTAATGTCTACCCTGAAGAGTGTCACGAGAATGGTAAAGGAACAAGCTCATTTACACAATATAATTCTCAGAGTGATGTAAATATTGTTATTATACATTTATCTTTCATTGAATCTATGAAAGGTTTTAATGAAAATAATATATCAGAATTCATTACAAAACATTTCACTGGTTTTTTGAGTGACAACTCAAAAATAATTATTACTACAGGGAGAGGCAGAGGTCTTTGGTGGGATTCACTCAAAAAAGCCGAAACGAGCAAACCAATAGGTATTGAGCATATTTTATTCAAACCAATTGATTCATTATTAAATGCTGTTCAAGAAGGGCTTGTTTATCGAGATGATTTTATGGTTAAATATAACTTATTAACAACTATTTTCGGTTCTTAGGAGGTTAATTATGACAAACAATAATTCTAAAATTTTGTTTTTAATTTGGAGATTTAACGATCATGTTTCCCAAGATTGGGATACATACAACTGCATCGTAAAATATAAAGAATTTAATGTTTCAAATAATGAAAATAATAAATTTATTGCAATTAAATTACCGAATGAAGAAAAAGGGAATGAAATATTTGCTACTATTATAGAACTAGTTAATAGCAAAAAGTCCCCAAATGATAACCTCGTTTTATGTCATGATAAACCCAGTCAAATACAAGATGCAGCAAAAGAATTAAAATATATCCTATTTGAAGGAAACTCTATATCTCATACAGTACTATATACTAAGTTACTTGTTGGATCAACCTTTAATCCTGACGCTTTTTCTGAGCATTTAGAAGAATTAAAAACTGATATTTTTAATGATATTTGGAACGAGTATACAAAAAAAAAAGTGTTTGAGGAGGCAAAAGTAAACCTAATTAATCTGTGGCTCCCGTTTGCTATTGATATACAAGGATTAAGTGAAGTTGAGGAAATTAAAAGAAACGATTACTTGAAGGAAATTTACGCTGACTTAGATAAAGATAATTATGTTAAA
>JAFGID010000295.1 GCA_016929735.1 Ignavibacteriales bacterium
AGTAGGGGAGTGGAAGATTTTTAATTTTTTCTGGAATAGATAAAAAATATTCAGGTAAAAATTTATGTCCAATCAAAAATGAAATTCGAGCACTCGAATAAGAAGCGGCAAATTCTTTCGTATCAAGAGAATTTATAATTCTTTCCATTGCACGAATGATTGAAGTATAACCTGTACAGCGGCAGATGTTGCCCGAGAGAGAAGCAATTGCATCTTGTGGATTTAATGTTTTTGCATTTAGAAAATATCCAAGCATAGAAATGATAAAACCGGGAGTGCAGAATCCGCATTGAGATGCCTCTTCATCAACTATTGCCTGTTGGATAGGACTTAATTCTTTATCGTTCAATCCTTCTATTGTAACAATGTGTGAACCTTCTGCTTCGCCAAGAGGGAACATACAAGAATTTATGGTTCGGTATTCCATTTTATCATTTTTAAGTTTGCCCCAAAGCACGATGCACGACCCGCAATCACCTTCGCGGCAACCTTCCTTTGTCCCTTTCAATTTCAACTCATTTCGAATAACATCAAGCAACACCACTCCCGAAGGCAATTGAAACGATTCAATTTGGTTATTTATAATAGTATGTATCATAATGAAAAAATTAAATTTAGAAAAATTATAAATTTTATAATGTCAAATTACGATTTTTTGATAAGAATTTAGGATAAATTATAGAAATAATAATGTATAACGGTGTTGTGCTTAACCCGCAAACAAGAGCAAGATTGCCGATGAGAACCACAACATTAATGATTTAAAAAATATTTTGTTTAGTAGAACAAAGCCAAACAAGTTTGCTGAAACGGAGAACCTAACACTAAAATTATAAAAATGCCAAATGTTAAAACGGTGTCCGCATGATTGGCTTGTTATAGTGCGTCCTTATTTTTCAGATAATATTTTTTTTGCTTCCATTAAATCTATTTTAGCTTTATGGCCATGTTTTTCTAATAAATATAAAAGATTAGCACCATTTAACAGTGTTAAAGGTTTACCTTTTGCAAATTCGTAAGCGTCAGGTCCATAATCAGCAGTAGAAACTAAAATACCTTTTGTTGCACCTTCATTCATAACAGTTCCATAAAGATCTCTTACGGCAGAAACTCCAACAGTATTAGTATATCTTTTAGCTTGAATAACTATCTTACCTCCACGAATTGGATCGGGATCAAAAGCAATTGCGTCAACACCACCATCGCGACTTGCTTGGGTAACTTTTACCTCACCTCCATTTGTGGAAAATTCCTTTTCAAATAATTCCCTTATTAAATGTTCAAAATCCTCCCAATCCATTGCAGCTAAATTTGTAGAATTGTCAATATCGTTAACAATATCTTTATTATTAATAAATCTCTTATCTTTTTTATCAATTTTTATTATAGGGGCAATAGCTGTTTGCGAAGACAATGCAGAAGCGGATACTCCTTTTAGATTTTTAAAGCATTGTTTTGCATCAACTTGACTGAGATTAATTTTAGCAAATTCATCTTTAGATACTAGAAGCGATATTATGTATGGTTGAATATTTTTACCATTTGATTTATCTATTGTTTTAATGTATCCATTGAAAATTATAGAATCAATTGCATTTACTTCATCATGTTTAAATATATCGTTAATTGTGCTTAATGTAAGTTGATAAATAACTTCATCATATAACGCTTGAAAATCCTTTTTGCTTAAATATTTTTCCTCGAAGATATCTTTTGATGCAACATATTTTACTTCGCATACTGATGTTGAAGAATCAATATCTGGAAGTAGGTATTCAATTGCAATTATTTTATTAGTCGGATTATAAGTTATATCACATTCGAATTTATAATACTTTCTATTATTAGAAATAAGTCTTAATAATTCATAATTATATGTTTCAATGGCGCTAGTTTCTAAACTTAAATATTCGTTTTTCAAAAAAGTAATTGTTTCCACAGTCTTTTTGTTATTTTTTTCAAATTGGATTTTTCTTTTTTCCCAATCAAGTATAGCTCTTTCAAGTTCATTTTTAATTTCTGCTATTTGCTTATCATATATTCGTTTTAGTTCTTGGTTCTTGATTTCAATTTCGTTTTTTGAATTATCCCAATTTTTTAAATCCTCTTCGAAAGTATTGTTTACCTGCAATTTTTTTTGTACAAATTTTTCTTTACGGATATTGTCTATAAGCGTTTTTTTTATTTTATATTTTGGATCTGTAATATTTGGTTTAGGTGGTAATGGAAAATATTCTGGTTCTGAAGGGTATTCTTTAGATTGAGGTTTTTGTTCGTCAAAATGAGTCTTAGTAGATTCCTGTAAAAAAAACCATAAATCTATTTTTGAATTAATACTATTTTCTAAAATTCTTTTTTCCTCTGCTAAAACAGACTGAATATTTTTTGTCGTTTGTAAAGCTAAATCTTTTTTTATACAATTCTTTTCTTTTTGTAATCCTATTTCAGAATAATCTATTAAATTGTATATAGGATATTTATATCTAAACATTTTCTCTGAAGCTTTTTGATGAGCTGAGTTAACATCATTCCCATTTACAACTTCTAGTTCTTTCCCTTCTGATATAATAATTATTGAATATTCCATATTACCTCAAAAAAAACAATCAATTCTTCGAGTGAAAAATATTTTTCTATAAGAATATTACCTACTCATTTCTAGTATAATATCTTATTATAAATTTCAAAAACCTCACAAAACAAAATTAAGGAAAAATATTATTCTTTCTATTTTGATTTTTTTAATGTTTTTTTAGCAGATAGATTAGTAATAACTTTTTTTACAAACGAAGATGGTATCTTAAGTTATCCGATATTTTGGGACTACTTATTAACTTAACAAAAAAAAACACAAAACTTTTTCAAAACCTTACAAAACAAAATTAAGAAAAAACTTTTTCTTAATATTTCAGAATCATTAGGTATAATTATTTACAATATTGACTTCACTTTTTCTTTTAACAATTCAGGATTTCTTTCAATAAATTTTAATCCCGCTTCGATTTGTAGAAGGAAATCATGTCCTAAACCTTTTCTTTTTTCTTCATAGCAAGTAAATATTTCCTTTAAATCATTTTCTGCTTCGGGTCGAATTACAAGGTGATAATTCATTATTTACTCGTAATTCTCTTGTAAACATCCTGCCAAGGTGAACCGGCCTCAGGGTTTTTGTGATATGCTTCTAATCTTTCATTGATTATTATTTTATCATCTTCTGTCAAGTCAACTAAATATGCATTTTCTGCTATTGTGTCCCAAATATCTTCAACCAATTGTATTCGTTCAGGAATAGACAAATTTAGGGTGTCAGTTACTTTAAGTGTATTCATAATTTTCACTCTTTTAATTTAATAGTAATAAATATATTTTGTAAATTTTCATATATTAACAAATTAAATATACTGAAATAAAAAATGTGAAATTGATATGTCAAAATTAAAAAAAATAATAAATTTATTTCAATTTTATTATAAAATTTAAATTATGTATAGTTTTATCAAGCAGCACAGCACCTGAAAGCAATTGAAAAGATTCAATTTGGTTATTTATAATTGTGCGTATCATGATGAAAAAATTTAATTGAAATATTTCAAATATTTTGTATTGTTAAATTACGATTTTATAAGATAATATTTTAGGTTATG
>JAFGID010000296.1 GCA_016929735.1 Ignavibacteriales bacterium
GACCATAGGAGTGCTCCTTTCTTTTTAAGTTAATGGCTTAACTTAATTTAAGCATTCCTATGGTCATATGGACTAAACTTACGATAGTATCATGTAGATGTTTTAAGGTACAACAATTTTTTGCTCGTGCCAAGCTAAGTCCATTGAAAGCGCCGATTCTTTCAGGCAGTTTTGGCGATTGCTGCTAATTCAGTTCGTCATTTCTACTGTCCCTGAAGAGTTTTCAAGTGCGCACCATATTATGTTAGAGCGAATAAACAAATTAAAGTACTTCAAAACCACCATAATTTTTATTCAACTTGTTGAAGGGTACCATGAAACATTTACAAAATTTTGCTGTGGGAATACTAATCATTCTCACCCCTTGCCTATGTTTTTCGCAAGAAGAAAGAGAAGCAGAAGCAAGAAAACTTTACCTAGAAGCAAGTAAGTTAGTGAGAGCTGAAGAATTTCAAAAAGCAGAACGCATTTTAAAACAGATTTTAGATGATTACATCGACACTGAAATAGCACTGAAAGCTGATGAATGTTAGTTAAGTATTAAATTTCAGTTTAATAAAATCATATATTAAATTAATTACAAAGGAGAATATATTGAATACGATAAAGGAAAAATGGAAAGATTTTAAAAATGAGCTGAATAATGATAAAAAGAAATATGTAGAATTTGCTATTCCACTCGTTTTATTATCGTATTTTATGATTCAGTCTATTTACTTGATTGATTTCTTCCCGACGCCCAAATTTGTTATCATCGGTTTATTTGTTATATTTGCAATTGTTGTTACGATAAATTGGCCTAATTATAAATCTCCTAATATTACAGAATATATTTCAGTTGGGCTCACATTAGCAGTATTTTTAGTTCCAATCATGACTATCTCAGTCGGAATAATTTTTGATCCATTCAATATGTTTTTATTATGTTTAATATTATTATTTTTCAGAAATTTTCCTTATTCTTTTTTAACAAATTTATTAAGCAGTATTGTGAAGGAAAAAGTAATCATTGTTTTTATCTACCTACTAATATTATTTTTCCCCGCACTAGGTATTTATAGATCTATTGATTTGATTGAATTCAATGTGAAGGCTTTCTCTTCGGATCTTTTAGAGGAATCTAGCAGAATTAATCCATCGGATTTTAATGTATACTTGAATTTTCAAAAAATAACACCACAAATTAACAACGATGGGAATTACTTTGTTAGAATTTTCAACAATAAAATAAATCAGATTGTCGGAGTAAAATATCTGAAAAATGATGGTGATATAAGAAAGTTCGAGAATGAACAAGATTCCCTAAAACAGAATTACCGAAAGATAATAAAAGGTCATATACATACAATTGCCGAGAATACGCCTAGTGAGGTGAATTTTCACCGTATATTTTTAGGAAATAGTAATAAAAGAAAGAAAGATTTATTCATCGTTAGCGATTCATTAAAAAGAATTAGTACTCTCTTAATTGAACCTCTCTATTCAGAAAATGTACCTCAAAATCAAAAATTAATTCTTAATACGATAGTTGAAGATTTAGGAAATTACTTCAGTGGCATTGGAAAGGTGATAAGAGTTGACAATGAATTCATTAATGAAATCAATTCTACTTACTCAGTTTCATTGCCAGTACTACCCGAGGAAGGCACTTTGTATGATTTTTCGCAAAATGAAGATATATATTCTAGATTAAAAAAAATAGCCAATTTTACCAAATCTGTTGCTATTTTTGCATTTTTAGGTACAAGAGTTTCTGTTACTCAAGATTCATCTCAAAAATCAGTTTTTGTTTTAATTGACCAGGGTATTGCCTCAAATTTTTCATCTGACATATTTTATTTTGCAAAAGAAATTCCCGATAGCATATTAAAGAATGCTAATTCCAATGGGACTCTATCAGATCAATCTTTTTTTGCAGCTACAAAATTATCTGAATCATTGAAATGTCCACTCGAATGTTATATAAATGCATTAAAAAACTTTATGGACCATGACTTAGAGCAGACAGATAAGAATATATATAACTTATTTAGTGCAATCACCCTCCTCAAACCAATTGCATTTTATATTACCAACAAATCCAATTATCAACAAGCGCTTTGTATTGCTGCAAATCTCGAAAAAATAAAAGAATTGTATGGAATTGATTTTGATAAACTTGCTAACTACAATACTATGCGAAATAATATTTTTAAAGTTAATGAATTGATTAGGACGGTGATGAACGGTAAATCATATACAGATTTTGTGCATGATTATATATCCAACATTAATACAAAAATAAATGATAAAAAAATCACGGATCAGGATATAATTACTACGAGTCATATTGCCTGGTTGACATCGGATCAAATTGAGCCTACTCAAAAGACAGCGCTCGAAGAATTAATTAATTCCTTAATTACCATAGCAAAGGATACGACAAATAAAATGTTTGGCTTCGTTGATAATTTAGAAGCTTTAAAGTACGACTTGCAGTATAAAAGTAAGTATTCAGAAGATATTTTAGCCTCTACAACACGAAATGAAATAATGAGCTACTGGGAAGGAATTTCTTCAAAAATTGATAATGGGGAAAAGCCATACTTTGATTACATTAGTTTTTTAACAGAAATTAATTGGCTATATGCTCATCGAAGCGTCGAATGGGATTATTTAGGAAAGCTTAATAGCGTAGATACAGAGCATGAGGTAACACTTGATAAAATTGTGGACTACAGAAAAAATTTTAGCTTGGATAAAAAAATAGGACTTTCATGGGAAAAAGCCAGAGAATATATAGCAGGCGAATTGTAATAATTCCTTTATTACTATTTTCCTTATTGATGAATACTTATTCAAAAGAACTGTCAATTCATTTACATAATGATGACAAAAAAAATATCTTGACCGAATGTTCGATATCTTATTCATTTAATCCTTTTTTGAGGCATTATTACGCAATTGGATCGATTGACATTCCTAATTCTGACAATTATTATATTTTTTTAGATAATCCAAGTTGTTACCCACGTATTATCAATCCCCAAAAGTCACTTGAAGTACTAATGTATTCATATGATCCGAGAAAATGGGGAAATGAGTGTGTTGTCGATATCGTTAATTCGACTGGTGAAAAGATATTATTCATAATTGTTGATAATGCAAATTCGAAATTAATAGACAATGGCAGATCGTTTCGATTCGATTATTACTTTGCGACTGGAAGTATTTATATCGCTATCTTTTTTAATAATTTTCAACCAATCGTGCGGACAATAGACATCATAAATGGTAGGGGAAAAGTTCACATCCGTAAGAATGATCTTGATCCCTTCGTTGAAACTACCCCTTTAGCTTTTAATAGTACTGATCAATCATCTTTACTTACAGCTGCTGATCCTAATGAACCAGGTGTTGAGCCGATAATAAAGCCAGAGACGATATCAGAAGTTGTGGACAGCACGGGAACAGGAGATGCTGTACTGCTTGCAGCTGCTGATCCTAATGAACCAGGTGTTGAGCCGAGAACATGGCCAGAGACGGTATCAGAAGTTGTGGACAGCACAGGAACAGGAGATGCTGCACTACTTGCAGCTGCTGATCCTAATGAACCAGGTGTTGAGTTGAGAACAGAGCCAGAGACGATATCAAGCAGCTATGAAATAATTCAAGTAATATTGGATGTTGGAGTTGGAACGAATATTTATATAAAAAATATCAAGCTGAATAGGCTTTCAGATAGTATGGGATTTGTTAAAGTTGAATTGGTAAGTCCGCGAAAATATAATATACTTATTGAGCGGAAAGGTCACTTTGTGAGAAATTATCAATTGAATCTGGATTAATACATTCAATAAAAATATATAAATGTGAAAAAATGAGATCACTCTACATAACTTTGCTTTTTTGCACCTTATTATATTCAAATTTATTACCAGCACAAAAGCAATCGGATAAATTTGTAACCATACCTCTTGAAGAACATTGGCATCATCGTGGACAAAGACAGATCGGTTTAGGTTTGGCATCCTGGAATACATATTACTATAAAACCATTTCAGGAAATGTAGTGAAAGATGATCCTGCGAGTGTTAATATACCGTTAATGTGTTTTCAGGGCCAAGCAACAAACGGAAAACTCTTTGCAAGCTTTGACTATCTTGGAATTCCTTTTCGCTATAAGGGTGAGTGTTACAATGAATTACGATTGTATTTTGCATATGGATTTGCACTAAATGATGCCATCGAA
>JAFGID010000031.1 GCA_016929735.1 Ignavibacteriales bacterium
AAAGTTATTTAATAATATTGTAAAATTCAAATAAAATTTAATTTATAAATAGTTTTTACAAAATTATTTTATGAGTTATTTTAGGATGTAAATTATTAAAAATTATGAAAATTACGTTATTTCAGTATTCGCCTATTTGGTGTGATAAAATTCTGAACATCGAAAAGATTACTAATATCTTAGATTCAATTAATCTTAAATCTGATTTAATTGTTTTTCCTGAGATGACTCTAACCGGTTTTTCATTAGAACCATCGAAATATGCAGAAGAATATGTCGGGGTAAGTTTTGATTTTTTCAGTAACCTTGCAAGGAATGCAAATATCGAGGTTGTCGCTGGAATAATTCTAGAAGAAAGAAAAAAGTTTTACAACTCATTATTTCATTTTGGGAAAAATGGTATAATTTTTTCTGAATATAGAAAGGTTCATCCATTCTCTCCTGCTAAAGAAGATGTATATTACACAGGTGGTAAAAAACCAGTCTATTCAAAATTTAAAAATATCAAAGTTGGATTAAGTATCTGTTACGATTTACGATTTCCCGAATTATTCAGATACTACGGAAAAGAAAAATGCGAATTAATTATTTGTATTGCTAATTGGCCTGAACAACGGATAGAGCAGTGGAAAATTCTTCTTCGAGCAAGAGCAATAGAAAATCAATGTTATGTTGTCGGGGTAAATAGAGCGGGGAAAGATCCACTATATTCCTATACGGGTTGTAGTGCTGTGATCGATCCGAGCGGTAATTTTATATTTCTTGCTGATGAGAATGAAAATTTCTCTACTATTGATATTGATTTAAATTTAGTTAAAGAAGTGAGGAAAAATTTACCGTTTTTAAAAGATATCAAATTAATTTAATTGGAGGTTATATGCCAACGCTAATGGTCAGTGTATCGGGGATTAGAGGAATCATTGGAGATGGTTTAGATCCTGACACAATAGTAAAATATACATCAGCTTACGCCGATTTTATCGGTAAAGGTAAAATTGTTATTGGACGTGATACAAGAATCACCGGCGTAATGGTAGAAAATATTGTTGTTGGTACACTTCTGGCAAAAGGAAATGACGTTATTGACATTGGTATATGCCCTACCCCAACTGTTTTATTTAATGTAAAAAAACTAAATGCAAGTGGGGGTATTGTAATAACAGCAAGTCATAATCCAAATGAATGGAATGCTCTTAAACTTCTCAATTTGGATGGTGAATTTATGACTCCAGAAGAGAATCTTAAAATGCTCAATTTACTTGTCAAATCAACAAAAAAATATAATACGTGGAATCAATTAGGAAAGTGCAAATTTTATGAAGAAGGGTTAAAAAATCATTTTGATGAAGTCTTGAAACTAAAGTATATTGATTTACCAGCATTAAGAAAAAGAAAATTCAAAGTTCTTTTGGATTGTGTGAATGGTGCTGGATATAAAGTAATGCCCGATTTGCTGAAAGAATTAGGCTGCGATGTGATTACAATGAATTGTGATGATAATGGTATTTTTCCAAGATTACCGGAACCATTACCAGAAAATCTTACTGAAGTCATGAAAGCCGTAAAAGATAATAAAGCAGAAATTGGGATTGTCGTTGATCCTGATGTTGATAGAATTGTTTTTATTACTGAAGAAGGAAAACCATTTGGTGAAGAAAACTCGATAACTAATGTTGTTAAATTTATCTTATCAAAGCAAAAAGGTAATGTAACCGTAAATTTATCCACTACAAGAGGTGTTGATGATGTCGCTCACGAATTTGGTTGTAAAGTCTTCCGTGCTCCCGTGGGTGAAGCAAATGTAATAAAGAAAATGAAAGAAGTAAACTCCATAATAGGTGGTGAAGGAAGTGGCGGAGTTATCTTACCAGAACTTCAATATGCTCGAGATGCTCTTGTCGGTGCAGTTTTAACGCTACAGCATCTCCTTGAATTTGGTGGGAAAACATCAGAATTTCGTAATAGCCTACCACAATATTATAATAAAAAAATAAAAGTTGACTCTGAGAATAAAAATGCAAATGAGATTTTGAGAAGACTTACAGAGAAGTATAAAGATGAAAATATCAACATTGATGATGGATTAAGAGTTGATTTTATCGACCATTGGTTTCATATGCGTAAGTCAAATACT
Organism: Ignavibacteriales bacterium; assembly: GCA_016929735.1. Taxonomy (GTDB): domain Bacteria; phylum Bacteroidota; class Ignavibacteria; order Ignavibacteriales; family Melioribacteraceae; genus JAFGPR01. Next base: position 2,135 of record JAFGID010000031.1, read on the forward strand.
GAACCCATTATTCGTTGCATTGTTGAAGTAAATGACTTTAAAAAACTTGATAATTATACTAACAAATATTACGAAGAAATTATCTCTTAGCATTATAATTTATTTTATATAACAAAGATTATACTAATCTATAATATAAAGTTAGCAAAGTCATTTAATGTAATTTATGCCGTTTCTTGAAATAGCTGAACAATGCTTTTTCAAATAATTGAGTCGTATCAATCAGGTTGTATTCCATACCAAAAGATAAACATTCTTTCTTTAATTTTGATAAAAATTCCTGCATTGCTAATTGATAAGATTTTTGAAGTTGATAAGGTTGAGTTGTGATTTCCTCCGTCGTTTCTTTATCGACAAAGATGGCATCCTTTCCAAATGCAAAACTTTTTTCGATAGGGTCAAGGATCTGAAAAACAATAACTTCATTCTTTTTAAAGTTAAAGTGCTTTAAAGAAGAAAAAATTGAGTCAAGATTATCAAAAAAATCTGAAATTATTATTATTAATCCCCTCTTTTTAATCTTATCAGCTATTTTATTAAGAGCATTTGCCGTTTCGGTTTTTCCTATCGGTACTATTGTTTCAATAGCTCTGAGTAAAGTCTTTAAATAAACACGATTAGATTTAGGTTGGTAATATTGATTGATCTCATCAGAATAAAAAACTAATCCACATGAATCTTGTTGTTGAAGCATTATATAAATCAGACTAGAAGCAAGAATTTTTCCATATTCTAATTTAGTAATTTCATTTGAATGCTTATAATCCATTGATTTACTAATATCAAGAATTACATGACTTATGAGATTAGTTTCTTCTTCGTATCTTTTAATAAAATACTTTTCCTGCTTCCCGAAAACTTTCCAATCAATATCCTTGAGAGAGTCACCCTGATTGTATGGACGATGCTCGCTGAATTCTGCACTGAATCCATGGTAAGGACTTTTATGCAGTCCAATCATAAATCCTTCAACAACTAATCTTGCTTTTAATTCGAGAGATTTTAATTTCGATACAATCTTCGGATCAAGATATTTTCTATAATCGCTTTGATTTGATTTCACTATTGAACTTTTTTATTCTCTAGTAATATTTCCTCTGGAGTTTTTCCAAGCATATTAAGTTCGCCTTTTGCACTTTCAACAAGTTCGTGTTCAGGATATTTATCTAAAAACATGGAATAAGCTTCCTTTGCAGCATCCATATTAAATAGTTCATTCGCATTAATAAATCCAATCATAAATAATGCTTTAGGTGCTTCTTCAGATTCAGAATGTTCCTTAAATATTTTTTCATAGAATTCTATTGCCTTTTGCAATGATTGACTGGGCTCTAAGTTTTTTATTTGTTTGCTCTGATATATTGTTGCTATTTGAAATAAAGCTTTTGTAACATACTCCCCTTCTGGAAATTCGTTGAGCATATTTTCATAAGCTGTTATCGCTTCGCTTATAGAACCTTCTTGAATTAACTTATTTGCCGAATCAAAATATTCCTCCTCGGTCTTACCTCCACAAGCATAAAATAAAATCGCTATGACCGTCATAATTAAGTATTTTTTCATTTTTTGACCTTTAGATTTTTATTAAATTACATGTGCAAATATAAGTGATATATTTTTAATATCAATGTCAATAATTTATACTAAAATTTATGAATTATGAAAGTTGCAACTCACTTTACATTCAGGATTATTTTGTCATATTTCTCACTACTCGTGTAGAAGAAATATCTCTAAATTAAAAATAGTAAAGATTTTTTATCTCTATAAATTGGGATTTAGAATGATGAGTTTTGCTTAGGATGAGTTGTAAATTAATAATACTTAACTATAATTGTGACTTCACTGCTTCGCCCTTTATCATCCATACAGGTAATTGTTGTCTCCCCTTTATCAGGTTTGAAAAACAATTTTTCACCTGTTTTGGATTTACCAAGATATTTATGATTAATATACCAATAATGAGTTTTAACTTCGTTACTCGATGCTGCTTCTAATAATATTTCCTGTTCAGCTCCCTCTTCTAAAAGATATTCAAAGTTTTTTGAAGGTGAAACAATCAACGGTCCATCACCACTGAAAACAGCACTGCATTCAGGATTGTGTAATGGTGGTTCATCAAATTTAATCTTATTGTTTTTATACCATAAAATTAATTCCGGTTCATAAAATGGATAATACTTTTTTTTGAATCCCGAATCTGGTAGGCATTTCGTGCAATATTCAATTGTTTCTTCTTCGTTTACATATACTTCTTTGTATAAATCACATTTCAAATTGGGTGAAACATTTTTAATATAAAAATCTAAAACTAAATTCTTG
>JAFGID010000032.1 GCA_016929735.1 Ignavibacteriales bacterium
ATAGAAATATTTAAATATGAATGAATAACAAAATTTTTAGAATTTTATTAAGTTAATTTACTACTTTTAAATTTAGCAATAATCATTTTTAATAAAATATACTTTTCTTATTGTTAATTATTTTTTAGTCTTGAGTGAAAGACATGAACAATATAAATGAAGCGCAAGCAAGAATAAAAATCAATAAATTATTAGAAGAATCCTGCTGGCGATTCTTTGACAATAACGATGGAAAAGCAAATATAGGGCTAGAAAATAATGTTGAAATTACTCAGAATTTAGTTAATGGGTTTGGTAGAAAAAAAATAGAGAAACAATTGCCCTGACTTTTAAGTCGGGGATGAAATATAATCAAACAAGCAAAAGGGCTTTAGCCCCAAAAATGAGGAAAAACATATGCCATATATATCAATTCTTGTTCATGCAGTTTGGTCAACAAAAAACAGAGCACCACTTTTAAATAATAAAATCCGAGAAATAGTTTTCAACCATATAAAAGAAAATGCAAAACAAAAAGATATTTATCTTTTAGAAATCAATGGTTATATAGAACATGTGCATTCTTTAATATCTCTGGGTAAAGAACAAAATATATCTAAAATTATCCAATTGTTAAAAGGAGAATCCTCTAATTGGATAAATAAAGAGAATTTATGTAATGGAAAATTTGAATGGCAGGATGAGTATTTTGCTGTATCTATTGGTAAATCACAAGAAATAAATGTAAAAAATTATATCAGAAATCAATTTCTACATCATAGAAAGAAATCTTTTGCTGAGGAGTATGAAGAATTTATGGATAAATATGGATTTAATTATTTGGGCTAAAGCCCTGAGATTTTTTTTTGTTTAATTATCCCACACCTTGAAAGGCGTGGCAATTTTAAAATAATAATTGAATTCTAAAATAGAATAATAATTGTCCCGACTTTTAAGTCGGGGATAAAATATTATCAAACAAACAAAAGGGCTTTAGCCCTGAGATTTTTCTTTGTTTAATTTTCCCACGTCTTGAAAAGCGTGGCAATCTTTATGTGTGGCACTTTTAAAAGAATATGACAATTCAACAACTTATTAATTTCCAAGCAATAACTTATAACTTTTTAATTTTTAATTTTATATTTACAACAGATTTTAATAAATTTGCAAGTTAAATTTTGGAGAGATGCAGGAGTGGTTGAACTGGCCCGCCTGGAAAGCGTGTGTCCCGCGTTGAGCGGGACCGTGGGTTCGAATCCCACTCTCTCCGCCACTCATTACTGATAAGATTTCTCCTCCATTCATTACTTAATAAAAGGATATTATATGTCGAAAACAAAGATCAGACTAAAAGATTTCCCTTCAACTTTTTGGATGGCAAATACAATGGAGATTTTCGAGCGAATGGCTTGGTATGGCTTTTTCGCTGTTTCTTCATTATATATAACCGGTGCTGTCAAAGATGGTGGATTGGGTTTCTCTGATGAAGACAGAGGTGTTCTTCAGGGTGTTGTTACATTTTTCTTATATCTCTTTCCTGTTGTTTCGGGTGCATTAGCAGACAGATACGGTTATAAGAAAATGCTAATCGCATCGTTTTGTGTTCTTGTTCCTGCTTATTTCTTACTAGGGATATTCAAAACTTTTCCTACTTTTTTTCTTTCTTTTATGTCGGTAGCTATTGGAGCAGGAATGTTCAAGCCAGTAATAATCGGAACTATTGCACGAACAACAAATGAAAATACTTCATCGCTCGGCTTTGGTATATTTTATATGATGGTAAATATTGGAGGATTTCTCGGTCCCATCTTTGCCGGAATAATGAGGGCGATTTCTTGGGATTATGTTTTCATTGCTTCTTCCGTATGGATAGCAATCAATTTTATTTTTGTTATTTTCTTTTACAAGGAACCGACAAGTGAAAGTAAATCGGCAAATCCTCGAACACTGAAGAAAGTTTTCAAGGATCTGGTTGAAGTTCTTGGTAACGGAAGATTTTTCCTGTTTGTTTTTGTCCTACTTATTATACTTGTTCTCGGTTCAAAATATGTATCCGATGGTGCATTCACATGGACAGAAATTATTATCGCATCAGTTGTCTGGGTACTTATCAATGTAATTTATGATATAATGAACAGAGCGAAAAATTCTGAAGGAAAGCAAAGTTGGTATCGTCAACCAATGAAACTCGCAGATTGGAAATTTGGTTTATTCCTTTTACTGATGGCTGGTTTCTGGACATCATTCAATCAGATATTTTACACACTCCCCCTCTATATCCGTGATTTTGTGAATACTGCCGACATACATAACTTCTTCACCGGCTTACTTTCCACTGTCGGTTTATCATCTTGGATATCAAATTTTGAAGGTGCTATGGTTGTAAAGGGACAAATCAATCCTGAATACATTATAAATATAAATGCTGGAGCTATAATTTTATTTCAGATAATTGTATCATATTTAGTAACACGTTTGAAACCATTCACCACAATTTTCTGGGGAGTAATAATCACAATTTTTAGTTTTGTAATATTAATTTTTGGGACAACCGGCTGGATTGTTATCGCCGGTATTTTAGTTTTTTCATTTGGTGAAATGATGGCTAGTCCGAAATCTAAAGAATATACAGGTCGAATCGCACCACCGGAAAAAGTTGCTTTATATATGGGTTATTTCTACTGGTGCGTTGCTCTTGGTAATTTATTCGGTGGAATTTTATCAGGGCAATTTTATGCAATTTTTGCAAGAGATATGCAGCGACCTGATATAATGTGGTTAGCATTTGCAATACTTGCAGGAGTAACAGCATTTCTGATTCTGATCTATGATAAGTTAATAATTAAAAAACAAAAATAATTATGGAACTTTGATATGAAGTCAACACGAAGAGAATTCATTAAGAAAAGCACTATACTTGGAACAGGTATCGCTTCTTTACCAATACTAAAAAAAATAAAAGCAAAAAATCTTACAAATTTAATTTCCACTGTACCAATGGTGGTTGCTACTTGGAATGTGCGTCCGTCAACTGCAAAAGCGCTTGAACTACTCACTAATGGTGCTAATGGATTGGATGCCATTGAAGAAGGAATTAAGATTGCTGAAGACGACCCCGAAAATACATCAGTCGGCTATGGCGG
>JAFGID010000297.1 GCA_016929735.1 Ignavibacteriales bacterium
ATCACCCTAATTGTGGTTTCATTATTGACTCAAAAGAAAAAAGCAATTCAGTCTTAAAATTTAAAACCCTCGTGATGAGGGTTTTTTATTATCAATTTTAATCGTATATATAAAAATTAAAATTCTTAAGATTTCAACTACCTTGAACAAAATTATTATTTTTTTTCCGAATAGTATGATATCGAAAATATCATCTTAAAAAGTTCATTTCTAATATCAAAATTTTTAATTTTTCAAGTCTTATTTTAAGAAACGAAATATGTCATCATTAGAATCCCATTCAATCTATATAATATTATTTACTAATTAAAAATTTTTAACTTTAATAAAAAGTTAATGATAAAGAGGACGACATTCAATTAAATATAAAATTATGCAACAATTAAATTAAACAAACGTCTTTTTCTATGGTTTTATTCTTTTTTATGTTGAAATAATATTTGGAAGTCATTTAATAGTTATTTATCTTACCGACCGGTAGTTATAATTTAAGGGTATTATTATGGAACAGGATAAAAAATCAAAAATTCTCATCGCGGCAGCTGAGTTAATTTCCACCGAGGACTATTATAATGTCTCTGTGCGGGAGATTTGTAAGGCTGCCGGAGTAACTAAACCGGTCCTTTATTATTACTTTAAAGATAAAGAAGATGTGTTAGCAGAATTAATCAAAGAAGGACACTCACGTTTTAGAGAGTTGATTAATAAAAACGTAATTCCTAAATATTCATTTGAAGAAAAAATTGATGGACTGTGCAATGTTTATGTAAATTATGTTGAGAACTATCTTTATCTTATACGCATTTCTGCTCATGTTCAGATATCTACTCTACCCAACAGAATTAAAAAATTAAGCCTAGAAAAATCTACTGAAATAATGGAAATATTGAAATCTATTTTCACTAAAGGCTTAGAAGAAAAATATTTTGATAAAGGTGCTGATTTAGAAATGCTGGTTTATAGCCTTCTAGCACCTGTTGCAATTTATATTGCACAAAGTGTGTTATTTAAAAATGATGTTAAACCATTAAAAACTAATTTAAAGAAATATTTTAAATTTTGGAAAACTCAATTCTTAACAAAGAAAAAATAATCGGAGTGGTTTTTATGTTCAGATATTTTTTGCTCTTAATTTTATTATCTTCTACCCTAATCGGCCAGCAGAAAAAAATAATCTACTTATCATGGGATGATGTTGTTGATAAATCCTTAAAGGATAATATTTCAATTCAATCTAAACTTCTTGAAAATGAAATACAAGACTTAGAAGTATGGCAGTCTTACTTAAATTTTTTACCATCAATAACTTATCAGGGGGTTGGCGTTCATAATCTTGAACTTCCAAGTATTGTGTTTATGGGACAGAAATTTACAATGGGAACTAATTATTCCTATCAACATGCTATTACAGCAACTTTACCATTGTTCACCGGTGGCTCAAGATATTTCAACATTAAGGTTCAAAATTATCTTCAAAAATCATTGAGCGAAGAACTTAAAGGAAAAGAAGAAGAAGTTGTATTTCAAACCTTACAAGCTTATTATGGAATTATTCTTGCCAATGAACTAAGTACCACCGCTCTTGATGCAGTTGAAGTAGCTGAATCGAATTTAAAACAAGTTCAACTTTTTTATGATGTAGGAACAGCTACACAACTTGATTTGCAACGCGCACTCGCTCAGTATTATTCAACTATACCTCAACTTGAAAGTGCTGAATCAAACAGGATTTTAGCATACCAAAATCTTAAGATGTTGTTAGATATCCCTCTGGAAGATTCTGTCGTTGTTATAGATACACTATCTACAAAAGATTTTCTTGATAGTTTTAAGCAAACCGAGCTAAATGAATATAAAAATTTATCGCTACAGCATCGAAGTGAATTGAAGTCATTAGGTTATCAGATTGATGCATCCAATCAAGGTGAAAATATGGTTCTATCTTCATTCTTTCCAACAATTGTACTTTCAGGTAATTTACAATATCAGGCGTTCACTGATGAAAATAATGTACAATGGAAAGATTATTCACGTTCCAAAGCAATCACATTATCAATTTCCTGGCCGCTTTTTGAAGGGGGAAAAAGATATATCAATTATCAGATTGCTCAGATAAGGACCGAACAGATGAAATTAATTCAAAAACAAAGTCAAACACAAATATCGTTAGAGGTTGAGCAAAATTTTTACAGATTTAATGAATCGGTCAAAAATTTACAAAGTCTTGAAGAAGCAATGAAACAGTCAAAAGAAAGCTTAAGATTATCAAATCTTCTCTATGGTGAAGGTATGAGCACTCAAATTGATATTTTAAATGCACAATTGCTATATAACAGTAGTCGGATACAATATCTTCAAGGAATTTATAATTATAATATTAATCAATTAAAATTACTCAAATCAATTGGAAAATTAAATATAATTTGGAATTAGAATGAAAACTAAACTTAAAATTGTTATCTCGTTTTTATTAACAATTTTCCTACTAGTACTTTTAAGTTGCGGTAGCGAAACTGAAAAACAGGAAGAAGTTGTAGTTCCTGTTAAAGTATATAATGTACAACCTGAATCACTTATTCAGTATTTAAAACTCACTGGTACGATCACTGCAGGTAAAGACCAAATACTCTATAGTAAAATGTATGAGCGGATTGAAAAACTTTATGTTAAGGCAGGTGACCGTGTAAGTACAAATCAAACAATTGCAAGACAATATAACGCTTCTTTGTCGCAAGGTGTAGAAGTCGCAAAAGCAAATCTTAATAATGCCGAAACACAGTATGAACTTGCAAAACAGAATTTCCAACGGATGGAAAGATTGTTTGAGCAACGAGCAATTAGCACACAACAATTTGATCAGGCTTCAGCACAGTTTAAAGCAGCAGGAACAGGATTGGAAGTAGCTCGGGCGCAATATCATCAGTCATTAGAAAACTATCAGAATAGTATAATAAAATCTCCATTTAGTGGAGTTGTTGCTGCTGTTTTTATTGAACAGAATCAAACAGTAAGTACAGGTCAAAAGATTGCTCAAATAATTGATCCATCAACTATGAAATCTAAAATAAAAGTTGCAAGCAGGGATATTAGTTTAATTAAGATCGGAAAGGAAGTTGAGGTATCAATACCATCTATTCCAAATAAAAAATATAATGGTAACATAAAAACAATTGACCAGGCAGTTGATCCAGTATCTAAAACTCTTGAAATTGAGGTAGTTATTACTGATGCGGATGATAACATTAAATCAGGGATGTATGCTGAGTATATGATTCCAATAAATTCAGTTGAAAGAGCTAAAGTTGTCCCTGAAACTGCATTATTAAGTCAAACTGAAGTTCAAATAAACAGAGAGACTGGAACACAAGAAACATTAAAACGATATTTCCTGTTTGTTGTTGAAAATGGAAAAGCTAAGATGAAAGAAGTTCAGGTTGGATTAATTAGTAATAACAGAGTCGAGATAACTGAAGGATTGAATTTTAATGATAAAGTAATTGTAGTTGGAAATAATATCGTTCAGGATAATCAAAAAGTAAACATTATTGACTAAGGATTTATAACATCATGCTGCTATCAAAATTTTCAATAAAAAGGCGTATTACATTGATAATGTTTTATGCTATAATAATTGCGTTTAGTTTTTTTGCATTTACTCAATTAAAGGTCGATTTTTTCCCTGATATCCAATTCCCAATCGCAGGGGTAATAACAAACTATTCAGGAGTTGGACCACAGGATATTGAAACAGTAATCACACGTCCGCTTGAGGAAGCTATGGCATCTGTTAAAAATATTAAAAAAGTAAATTCGCAATCGTTTACAGGTGCATCAATTATTATGCTTGAATTCAATTATGGTACTGATATGAATCAGGCAGAAATAGATATAAGAAAAGGTATTGATTTAATAAGAGATTATCTTCCACAAGAATCTACTGAACCGCTCGTTTTCGTTTTCGATCCTTCAATGATGCCAATAATGTATCTCAGCATTAGTTCTCCATATCTGGGGCAATCAGAGCTTAGAAATCTTGCTGACGAGAGAATCGAACCTATGTTTGAAAGAATTTCAGGCGTTGCCTCGGTTACCACTATGGGAGGACTTGAAAGGCAAATAAACGTCTATATGGACCCTACGCTATTAGCTGCTTATAATATCTCCCCTCGAGAAGTTACCTATGCCCTCCAAACAGGAAGAGGTATTCAACCGGGAGGGACATTAAAAACTGATGAAAAGACATATCAATTAATTGTTATGAGTGAATATACTTCACTCGAACACATTAAGAAAACAACTATCGCCGTGAGAGGTGGTAAATCAATATACGTTGAAGACGTAGCCGTAGTAGAAGATGGATATAAGGAAGCATCGACAGAAGTACGTGCTGATTTCGGTGAAGGAATAATGATATTGCTTAACAAACAATCCGATGCTAACACAATACAAACCACTGAGGAAATAAGAAAAGAAATACCTGAAATGTTAAAAAGACTTCCACAAGGTACAAAGATATCCATTGTTTGGGCTCAGGCTGATTTTATCACACGCTCAATAAATAATCTAAAAAATTCAGCCATAATTGCTTTTATATTAGCTTTCTTTGTAATCTATTTCTTTTTAAGAAATATTCGTGGAAGTATCATTATGGGCATATCAATGCCGATTTCTGTTATAACTACTTTTGCAGTTTTATACTTAAGTAATATCACGTTGAATATTATCTCGATGGCGGGACTAGCACTTGCAATTGGAATGCTTGTGGATAATTCAATCGTTGTGCTCGAAAATATTTTCAGGCACAGGGAGATGGGGAAAAGTAGGGTTGATGCCGCTGATGCTGGGGCATCTGAAGTTGGGATGGCTATTACTGCATCTACGCTTACTACAATAGCTGTATTCTTGCCTGTCTTATTTGTTCCTAATGTAATTGGTCAATTATTCAGAGATTTAGTACTTACAATTACATTTAGTTTACTTGTATCATTAGTTGTTGCGCTGACACTTGTACCAATGATGTCTTCTAACATTTTGGAAATAGAGAGAAGCGACACAAATAGTTGGTTTGACAGATTCAAAAGAAAAGTTGGTAACTACATTGATAAACTAACCTCATTTTATAATAAAATATTAAAGTGGTCATTAAGAAGAAGAAAAACAGTCTTATTAATTGTAACCATAATGTTTATTTTATCAGTTACATTGGGTGTATTAGCAGGTGGTGAATTTTTGCCACAATCAGACCAGGGCTTTATTAATTTTACTGTCGAAACTACAACTGGTAACCCAATTGAGAAGACCAGAGTAATAGCTTATGAATTGGAGGATATTGTAAAAGATGTCATTAAGCCAGAAGAACTCGAACATGTATCTTTTATGTTTGGTGAAAGAGAAGGACTTTCTGCATTTGGTACTACAGAGAACACTATTGAAACGTTTATCAAGTTGAAATCTGTAAAAGAAAGGAACAGAAGTCAATTTGAAATTTCTGATTTACTAAGAAAACGACTTGATGAAATTCCCGGTATAACTTATAAATTCCAAGAACAAGGTGGTTTTTCAATGGAGAAACCAATAGAAGTAAAAATAATTGGATTTAACATTGATGGTGCTTTAAAAATCGCAAATGAAATAAAAGCCAAAATGCAGAAAATTCAAGGTTTTGTTGATTTAGAAATAAATATTAAAGAAACTACTCCTGAATTACAGGTTCATCTTAATTACAACTTACTGAATGATTATAACCTTACAACGATGCAAGTTGCATCAAATATTTCAACTGCCATTCAAGGTACTGTTGTTGCCCGACTTCGAGAGAAGGGAGACGAATTTGATATCAGGGTCCAGTATGCAAAAGAATTCCGAAATCAAAAGGAATCACTTGAAAGAATTCAGATACCTTTATCAAGTGGTGGAATGGTTTCGTTGAGTGAAATTGCAGAAATTAAAGAAGAAAAATCTGCACCTACTATTTTTAGAGAGAATCAAAACAGATATGTATCAGTAGGAGCAAGTTTATCTGGACTTGAACTTTCAAAAGCAGTTGCAGATGTTGAAAATATAATTAATGAAACACCAATTCCATCAGAATATCAAGTAATTATAGGTGGTTCTGCTGAAGATCAACAAGAAGCATTTTTTTATTTGGGCATTGCTTTCTTAGTGGCAATACTTTTGGTTTACATGATAATGGCTGCTCAATTCGAATCATTAGTTGACCCGTTTATTATTATTCTCACTGTTCCACTAGCTGTAATCGGTGTTTTTCCTTTTCTATTCATTACTGGGACATCGGTTAGTGTAATGGCTCTAGTTGGTCTTGTAATGCTTGTCGGTATTGCAGTAAATAATGGAATTGTCTTAGTTGACTACATCAATCAACAAAGACGAAGTGGAATGGAATTATACCAAGCCGTAGAAGCAGGAAGTGTTGCAAGAATGAGACCTGTATTGATGACAGCATTAACAACGATACTTGGAATGATCCCACTTGCGCTTGAACTTGGTGAGGGCGCTGAAACTTGGGCTCCACTTGCTCGAGCTGTAATCGGAGGTTTAACTGCAACAACTCTACTCACTCTTGTTGTTATCCCAATTATTTATATTATTTTTGAAAGAGCAGGTGATAGAGTCAAAAATTTTATTAAAGAAATAAAAGAAAAGAGAAAAAAAGAAGTTAAGAAAAAATTTAGATTACAAAAGCGTTAATGTTATAAATATAACATGCCACCATTGAATAAAATTGATTGTAGCTTGATTCTATAAATAAAATTAAAAATAAAAAAGCCTGAAATCTTTCAGGCTTTAACTTTGTAGCGGGGCTAGGACTTGAACCTAGAACCTTCGGGTTATGAGCCCGACGAGCTACTCCCGATTTATCGGG
>JAFGID010000033.1 GCA_016929735.1 Ignavibacteriales bacterium
AAGAACCCTTTGATGTCAGCTTCTACCACCCATACATACTTCTTGTCCAGCTCTTCCCGTAGTGCTTGAACAGCCTGTTTCGCAGAGCGATCAGGTCTGTAAGCATAACTACAGGGGAGAAACAAGGGTTCGTAGAGTGCATTGAGAATGTCTGAAGCTAATTGTTGAACTATCTTGTCTTCCAGAATCGATATTCCCAGAGGACGTTTCTTACCATTAGGTTTTGGAATGAGTACACGTTTAGTGTAGCGGGGCCAGTATCGTTTCTGTTTAAGTCTTTCTTCCAGATCAATGAGATTCCGTGACAGGTTGTGACCGTAGTCTTCCCACGTTACCTTATCAATACCGGTTGCTGCATCCTTATTCAGCTTGTGGTATGCATGTTCAAGCAACACCCTGTTGAAAAGACTATACAGACTACAAAACCGTTTAGTCTTGTCTTTTATTGCTGCATTTGCTATTACGTGAAGTGAGGTTTGCATCATTCCTCCCTGTGGTGGTCTCACATTACCACTAATGATGTTAATCCTTTTGACAAGCATTACCAATGTCGCAGGAATTTTGCCTTTTACACGTTAAGTGTCGGCGCACATCCCTTCCCCATGTGATCGGCTTTCCCGTCTCGGAGTAGTATGAATGTGTCCGACTGCCTCTACACCTTCAGCTTTCCTCGTTGTTGCTTGTTAAACTTACCGGAAGAGAAGACTACTCTTCTGGGGTGTATGGGCTCTGCTGAGCGATAGCGAAGTCCCGTATTTCAATCGGGATTCCTGACAATACTCTCTTTACATGCCACGCTCGGTTGCCCCGGCGGTCTCAAGAAACCTCACTATATCATTGCTGAAACGGTTTCTCAAGTATTGACTTCTCCCGATAAAAAATCGGGATTGAAAGCGTCGTCGCCGCATTTGGCATTTTCGGGACTGCATATAGCTACAGGTGTCACATCACCCTGTGGCCTGCAAAGTACTGCTGAGTCTTCGAAGTCCCGATTCTTTTTATCGGGAACTTTCATTAACGTCCATGTTAATGATCACTTATAAGTATCGTCAAGCTAATCAAGACGATCCAACGGGTTGCGGCCCAAGTTTTGGTGTTTCTTAACATTAGAACTTGGACCTGTTAGTGGATAGTTGAATTTAATATTGGGCACTTCTAATAATTGCAAACAGGACGTTTGCACTATCTTTTTTAAGAATTTTCACTTACTATTATTTTCCGGTTCCAATTTACAATACTAACTCTCCACTTATCTTGCCTTCTAATTTGTGTCCAAAATTGATCTTTGGTAAATTTATGCAAAAATTCAATCCCATACATAGGAAAAATCCAGTAACCATATTGCGTTAAATTAGGTACTGATTCTTTATAAATTTCTGCAATATCTGGTGGTACAATACCAATACAATCAAAATCTATAAATTCATATGCAGAGTAAACATACAAAATATCTCTTTTGAACTTTTTTATCTTTACACGGATAAATGCTTGTAATAATTGCTTTAATATATCTTCTGAAAATGAATTTCTTGCCACAATGTGTAAAAAGCCTAAATCCTCAACAAAAAGATCAACACATACAAATTGATGAATGGGGGTAGTATTACAGTATTTATAACCTTTAAAACCCATTATTTCAATCGATTCTGCATCTTTGACAAAATTCAAGATTTCATCTTTTAATATTTTTTCATCCATTATTTTCTTCTTTTTGTATTATCTTTCGCACACGATGTGCGAATTTTTATTGCCCAGTATTAAATTCAATTTCCACTAACGGGTTGCGCGACCCGCACGCTGTACTAAACTGTAATGCGGAGTCTTCGGAGCTTTACAGTTTAGTATGGCGCTGCTCGCGCTGTTATACGCTGTAGCCAAGCGATTTTTGCCAATAAGTACAATATTAAAACAATTTAAAATGATAATTTTTCTTAATCATATTAACCATGGTCCAGTTAACTTTATGAAATATATAAGATACAGCTATTTTATTTCCAGAAATGCATAAACTGATTACTTAAGATAAGAAGAACTAAATGAAATAACTTCTTTATTATTTTGCATTGCTATGTCCAATCGTTCACTCACTTTGGCGATAAAGTCATTTCACCACTCTGTTTCCATTCTACAGATAGATATAAAAGAGGCAGAAAAACCATAGCTAATTGCAAGTAATGAAATATATGAATTGTTTTTATTAATACAATGATAACGGCAAATAAATAGGGTACCCAGCGCATTTTAGCTTCCTTAATGTACAAAAAACCTGAAACAATATACATGACTAATATTGAAATGAGCAGCACAGTATCAATTGTATCAGGAACAATAGGGAATGAATTGGTCACGAAAAGTAATGAGACTTTCCCTAAACCTAAAATCGAAAGGAAACTGGTACTTATAGCAAGTAAACTAATAAATCTTCTTCTTTTTATTTCACTGTAAATGTTATTTACTCTAAAAAGGGCTTTACGTTTTAGTGAATTATTAATTCTATATTTAAATTTATGGTCAATACTCATTATGTTCATGTAAATCAATATACAAAAGTTAATAATTATACTACCAAAATTAAAAAACGAAATCATGCCATCAATAACAATTAGCTGTGATGTCATAGCTTTGCCAATTGATATAAGAGTGAAAAGCAGAAATGTTAGTATAACATATTCACTTTTTGCGATAAAAAATATTAAACTTAATAATAATATAACTGGTGCTGCAAAAAACAAAATTCTGTTTTCTATACTTTGATTTAAGATTTCAGGTAACAGAATATAATTATCTTTAAGCCATATTAAAACTGCAACAGGAGTAGCTAATAAATAAACTGTTATTCCTGCATTAATTAAATATCTTTTTAAATCATAAGTTTTCATTTCTCACCTTAAAAAATTGATAGTTTTAAACTTTAAAATTAGATTTTGTTAATATCATTACAACTAATGTTCATTTTTGATTTCCGTGCGCACTCTTATTCATTTTTTCGTTGGCGGTCTTATTCCTCGCACCAGTTTATTGCAAACAACGTCGTGGCCAAAGGTATAGTAGGGCCTTAACTATTGAACCTTTGGCCTGTTGAACAAAGCCTTCGGCAGCAAAAAACACCAAACGCTTCTTCTAAACATTTGAGCACTGAAACGAGCACGAACGGTATAATTGA
>JAFGID010000298.1 GCA_016929735.1 Ignavibacteriales bacterium
AAAATCTGCTCAAACAAAGCCGCTCCTTTCGGTGAATATTTATTATATATAAAATGCACTGTATAGGAGTTGAAGATTGCCGGGGTTTGGTTTTTGGCAGGTCACTGTACTTTTCGATACATAAAAATATTGGTATGTGCACTATATGAACATTAGCAACTTTTTATGATTGGTTTTTTTTATCCTAAATATGGGGGGTGCAATGAAAAATTTGAAATTATTTTTGGTCATATTTTCCTGATATTAGGTCATTTTTCAAGAAATACATCTTATTATTTTTCCTGTAATCCTTATTTTGCATCCACAATATTTTTGATCACTTCTCGGGATTCTTCAATAGTTTTTTGTAATAAATTGAATGCTTCGTTTTCTGAATATGATCAAATCTTGAGGGTATATGGAATTCCATCATAATCAGATTTTCTTTTTTTCTTTTTTTTTTTTTTGAAATTTGAGTGCTTCAGTATTTTCGAGTGAACTATCCCATTAATATACGTTAATTCCATATAATTAAAATCAATTTTTCTATTTCGAATATGTATATAATTAATTAAAAAAATAAGCATGGAGGGATTTAAATAATTGTAATTCTCGGTTTGTTTTATTAATACAATATTATTAAATAATCAAGTGCGAAACTTTTAGGAAGATATTCATGCCTTTCCCAAGCAAAAATCAATTGGAGATTATTAATCATCGTGGAATGCCACTTGTAATTGTGGCTGGCCCTGGTACAGGGAAAACTAGAACTATTGTTCAACGTATGATCGAATTGCTAAAAGAAGACAGGAATAGGGAGGTATCATTTATTACTTTTACACGTACTAGCCGTAAAGATACTGAAGTCAAATTGAAAAAACAATTTGGGAAGGATATATTTTTCCATACAAATCAAATTTTTCCAAGAACAAGTACCCTACATACCTTCGCTAAAAGACTTGTTCATAAATATGGTCAACTTATTTCAAGAAATAATAACTTTTCGGTTCTTATTGAGGATCAAGGGGAAAGAGATCTTGTAATTCATGAAATCATTGATGACCTAAAACTTGATTCTAGTTACCAAGACATTTCTGTTGCCATAAAAATGAAAAGAGCAGGTTTGAAATGGCCAGATAGAATATCTCTTGCTGTGCCTGTACAAAAAAAAATAATTTCTTATTTCGATCGGTTACTAGATCTATATAATTCTTTTGATATGGAAGGTTTGGTAATTAGTGCATGTGATATTCTGGATTCTTCTGACTCTTTACTCCCTCAAATTTTCTTACAAGTTGATGAATACCAAGATCTAAATCCATACGATCAACTATTCATTGAAAAACTTATCCATCAAAAAGAATCACAAATTGTTGTTGTTGGCGATGATGCGCAGAGCATTTATGGGTTTCGATATGCCAATCCAGAAGGAATTACAAAATTATGGAATTCAAATAATTGGAAAAAGATTGGTCTTAGTGATTCTTTTAGACTTCCTCCACATATACTAAATGCAAGCCAACAATTAATTTCGAGGACAGGATATGTGGGTGCGTCATTAAATCCAAAACCTAATGATGGGAAGAAAATTCATACATTTCAATGCACCAGATCAGAATATCAGGTAGCTATTGTTGCTCTACACATAAAGAATTTAATAACGAAAATGCAACAACAATCTAGATTAAAACTTAATTATTCAAATTTTCTAATTCTTTGTCCTACAAAATTATTTGCGGAACAAACATTTAATCGTTTTAATAACGAATTCGGAATTCCTGCATTATTTCCGCAAAGATCCCATATTCCAGAGAATTTCTGGAGGTTGATACTATTTCTTCGTGTTTTGAATGATTTTGATCCTCTTGCATTGAGACAATTGTTAGAATTATTTGGATTACCAAAAGAAGAAATCAGTTTATTAAGGAACGATTCCATTAAAAATAAAATAAATTTTTATGACAAATGCATGGTTTATAGAAACCCTATTATTGAAAAACTAAAAGAAGTTTTAGATTCTGTGCAAATATCTATTGGGAGTAAAACCTGTTTTATTGAGGCTTTACAGAACATAGAAGAACTCGATTTATCAGAGGATTTAAATCAATTTTTGACTTCCATCATAAATGAACGTGGATTTGTTCCTCAATTTGGTGAAATTATCCAGACAATCTATGAGAAATATTCAATTCTTGACTCAGAAATGATCAATCTTGAAGAAGATAAAGTTCTTATTACCACAATGCATAACTCTAAAGGGCTTGAAGCAGAATATACCTATTGCCTTTGGATGAACGATAAATTTATGCCCTTTCCAACAAGGGATGAGGTTGAGGAACGCAGAGTTTTATATGTTGCCATGACACGTCCGTTGACAAATCTATATTTTACTTTTCATGAAGAATATATTCCTGGTAGGGGACTAATGAAAATTGAAGCGATGTCTTGTTTTTTACAAGAAATTATTGATTATTTAAAAATAATTAGAGTTGATGCCTCGTTTCTTAAAAATCCCAATTCATTTAATAATATTTAATTAATTATTAGGTTTTGTTTTTTAAAAATATCTCATGCAGGAATAATTACCTAGGAACCTGAAGATTTCGAGAGGGGGCTTCAAAAAAATTTCTAAATCAAAAAAATCTCTTAGGGATTCTATGTATAGCAATAAAAAAATTTGATTAAAATAGGACTACTCCTTTTTTGATCAATTTGGGTGAGTATCCTTAATTTTTTCACTTCCTCACTTTGTCAAATCATAAACATTTTCGCCACTCCTCTTATCGTTAAATTATTTTCTCAGCAACAATTTGTTTTATACCTTCAAACCATTCGTTCCTTCGCAACGAATCAAAAAATTGAAAAAGTGTCGGCTTTTGTCGGCTTTTGTCGGCTTATCACGGGTGTCGTTACTCACCGCGTTTGGGGCACAGCAGCAGCTTGCCGGCCATGCTGAGCAGGCTGCCGGTAATCTGCCTGTCGCCCAGGCGCTAGCCGAAGATCAAAAAAGCCATCAGTGCCATGCAGGCCGGCTCGAGGATCAGCAGCAGGTTGATGACGCAGAAGGGCAGGTGCTTAAG
>JAFGID010000299.1 GCA_016929735.1 Ignavibacteriales bacterium
ATGGGATTAAAATTCAAGAACCAACTTAAATTCATAGTTTTTTTTATTAGTCGTTTTTAAGCAATCAAAAATAAGCAATCAATTTTCATTATCAACTATACTTTCAGATTGTTCAAATATTGAATTATTCAAGATACATAAGTTTTATGTTTGGTTAAGAATCGCAAAGAAAAATAATAATAATAAAAATATATTTTATTGATGATAATTCTCAAATAATTACAACATAAAAAAGGCTTTTTAGCAAAACAAATACACAGAATTTAACGATGAAGATATTATGGCAAAATATTTGTACAGAATGATCCAGTGGGCACAAAAGAATTAATCATATTCAAAGATTTGCCTCAGGTATATAATAAAACTGGCTTACCAAACGTGCGAGCTATCAAGCTTCAATTTTTAATGGCTCAAATCATGCTATAAACTTGTTTTACAGCTATTTGCTTTCGTAAACAAAGTGTGTTTAATTCAATGCAAACATTAACTGCTATGGTAAGAGTTCAAGTATGGTTAAGTTAAAAGTTAACAAAACGGGCCATTGTTCAACTAAAAGCATGTATTACTATAACAAAAAAATACATATACTTGATTTTAGGTATGTTAAAACATTTCCTATCCTGCTCAAAAAAGAATAATAAAGTGTAATTATAAAGAACCTAAATAAAATATTAACGTAACAAGTATTGTTAAATAATATTAAAACATGTTTATAATCAAAATTAATAAGTCGCTATTTCAATAATTCCAATACTTAAACAACAGCATATGTCGTTTATACATTAAACATCAAATTAACCAAAAATATTGAAAGATTTTTCATTTCAAAATAATTCCGAATTGGCATAAGCACCTTAAGAACACCGGAGGCTAAACCTTGAAGAACCCAGATTTAAATAGAATCTGATTAAAAATGATTAATTTTACGCATAACATTAAGTCGACACATCATGAAAAACATAAAAAATACAATAGTTTGTTTTTTTGCTTTATTTTCAATCTTTTTTGCACAAAAAACAAATGCACAGATAGAGATATTGCAGAGTACTTATATAATAAACTTTTCGCATCTCATACAATGGCCCGGTCAGGAGAAACAATTATCGTTTAGAATCGGAGTTTTTGGAAAAGACCACCCCATTGTACCTGACCTAATAAAAAAAACATCCGAAAAACAAATCGGAGGCAAGCCCATAGAAATTACTGAATTTGAATCGATTGAAGAACTAACAGCTTGTCATATTTTGTTTATTCCTAACAACCGGTTAGGACAGTTACGTAAGATTACTAAAGCACTTTTAGGTGTTCCTGTTTTAATAGTCACTGAAACTCAGGAATCCATCCCTGCAGATTCCAATATCAATATATATGTAGAAGATGAAAAATTAGGGTACAAGTTAAACCAAAAAAAGTCGGAGGAAAAGGGCCTAAAACTCAGCAAACAAATTATTACCAATTCAAGATAACACCTTCTATATCTATTAACCTAAGATTCCAGAAAGGTAAAAAAACAATAATTTCTTATGATGGTCGAAGATTGAATTTAAAATCGGGGTAACAATATTTATTAATTTTTATAAAGGTTTTCCTAATAAGAGATAAAAATCGTACACAATCTATTGTAAAAAAAATGTCAAAGAAGAATTAATATAAATACCATCAATTCCTCTTTAACACTTTTAGATAATGTATTTGCAACCAAGCTAAAAGTTAGAATCTTCAAAAAGTCTTCCAGCTTTTGCTAATAAAATAGTACTATTTGTTATTCAAGCGATCAAGTACAGACATAACCTCAATAACGTGGCCTTTGCTGGTTTTAAGAAGAGCCTTTTCTTCAGCATTCAGATCAAGTTCTATGATTTTCTCTATGCCATTCTTACCAAGAATCACAGGAACGCCAAGATAACAATCGTCAAAACCATATTCACCTTCGAGCTTGATACAAACCGGGAAAACCCGTCGTTGGTCACGAACTATAGCTTCAACCATTTGGGCCGCAGATGAACCCGGAGCATACCAGGCGGAAGTACCCATCAATTTTACTAGTTCACCACCACCAAATTTGGTACGTTCAATTATAGCATCAAGTTCTTGATTGCCCAAAAGTTCAGTGACAGGAATACCTCCTACCGTAGTATAACGTGGAAGTGGTACCATTGTATCGCCATGACCGCCAAGTAACACAGCTTGAATATCCTTTGGAGACACATTTAAGGCTTCAGCCAGGAAAGCACGATAACGGGCAGTATCAAGAATCCCTGCCATACCCATTACTCTGGTACGAGGGAATTTACTTGAAATATGCGCCTGATAAGTCATTACATCCAATGGATTGGAAACAACAATAATGATGGTTTCGGGCGAATATTTAATAATTTGTTCGGTTACTGATTTAACAATTCCTGCATTAGTTTCTATTAAGTCGTCACGAGTCATTCCTGGCTTACGTGGCAAACCAGATGTAATTACAACTACATCAGAACCAGCAGTTTTTGAATAATC
>JAFGID010000034.1 GCA_016929735.1 Ignavibacteriales bacterium
ACAATTTCTTTTTCTTAATATCTCAAATAGCAACACACCTGTTGCTACAGAAACATTAAGGGATTGAATTTTTCCTTTCATTGGTATTTTTACTAGAAAATCACAATTCTTGGCAATTAAATCTCTTATCCCCTTTTCTTCATTTCCTATCACAACACCTAATGGAATGTCATAATCTATTTCAGAATAGAATTTATCAGTTGCTAAAGAAGTACCCACTATCCAAAATCCGTTTTCTTTTAGTATTTTAATAGCATTGTTAATATTGCTGACCAGACAAATATCAAGATGTGATAAAGCTCCAACTGAAATTTTTTCAACTGTTGGTGTGATTGGTGCACTATTGTGAGTTGAAATAATAATTCCATTTACACCTGCACATTCAGCCGTTCTCAATATTGCACCTAAATTATGCGGATCTTGTATAGTATCAAGGATTAAAAGCAGAGGATTTTTTATTTTTTTCGTTTTATTTATTATTTCATTAAGTATAATTTCTTTATAAATTTTTCTAACAGCTACAATTCCCTGATTATTATCTGATTTTGCAATAGAATTTAATTTTTGCTGATTCACTTCAGAAATTTTTACATTATTTTCCTTTGCAATTTTTTTTATTGTGTGTAATATATCACCTTTTTGACCAAAAGCAATATAAATTTGTTCAAGTTCAACTCCAGATTTTACTGCTTCCAATACTGGTTTGCGTCCAATTATAAAATTCATCTTGCTCAAAACTTTTTTATTTGCTAATTTAAAAATAAGAAATAAAATTTTGCGATAAAAAAATAATCTCGACAAAATAATTTCTATTTTTTACATTATTTCAGCGATTGGAAATAAAATCATACTTTTATATTACAAAATAAAGTAGAATTTGTATAGCACTAAAGATATTTTGAATAATTTTTATTGATAAAAGTTGCAAAAAAAATTTTTCAAAACAGTATTGAACATTAAAAAATTCCTTTAAAAAAATATTTAAGAAATTTTTAATCAGATAAAATAATCTCAATTAAATTATATTTACTTATTAGCAAAGCACTTATAAAAAAGATTAAAAATTAATTTGCTCAATAGTAAAATTACTTATAAATTGCCATCGAAATGAGAGTAAAAATTGTGTTGATAAATTGTGCATAACTTCTTCTTGTGAAACGTTTCACATAGAAAAAAATAAAAAACTTGTTCTGAAAAATTTTTTTGTTAAATTAATTGAACTTTGTAAGTTATTAGAATAAAATAACTTCGAGCTTTTATCTGAAAAATTCATTTTTCAAACTTAGCGAGTCATTTTTATTAAAGGACTTAAATCTAATTATAAAACAAAGAAAAATCATCAAAATAAATTGTGGATAACTTGTAGAATATGAATTCTTCTAATTCAGACGTAAAAAATAATAAAGATGTAAACTTAATCTGGAAAGAATGTTTAGTTTACATTAAAGAACAGATACCTCCCCTCACTTATTTAACATGGTTTACGCCAATTATCCCTTTGGAATTAACAGATTCTACAATAAAAGTTCAAGTTCCAAGCGAATTTTTTATTGATTGGATTGAAGAAAAGTATCGCAGTGTGATTGATAATGCAATTACAAATATTTTAGGACAAAAATACAACCTTGTTTATGTGGTGTTACACAACCCAGAGAAAGAAGATTATGAAAATATAATCGCTGCAACTGAACCGCAAACAAAAATACAAATTAAATTAGATAAACCCTTACCAAAACACG
The DNA here is from genome assembly GCA_016929735.1 of Ignavibacteriales bacterium. Taxonomy (GTDB): domain Bacteria; phylum Bacteroidota; class Ignavibacteria; order Ignavibacteriales; family Melioribacteraceae; genus JAFGPR01. The sequence continues at coordinate 1,740 of JAFGID010000034.1, forward strand.
ATACGCATATTAATATAAGATATACATTCGAAAATTTTATCAAAGGCGAAGGTAATCAACTTGCCCGAGCAGCTGCAGTAGCAATAAGTGATAATCCAGGACAAACTTCTTTTAATCCATTCTTTATTTATGCAGGAGTTGGACTTGGAAAAACACATTTGATTCATGCAATCGGGAATAATATAATTAAAAAATTTCCAGATAAGAAAGTAATATATCTTCCATCAGACCTTTTTACTGTTCAATTTGTAGAAGCGATTCAGGCAAATAAGGTAAATGACTTTTCAAGTTTTTACAAAGGAATGGATGTTCTCATAATTGATGATATTCATGACCTAATCGGCAAAGAAAAGACACAGGATTTGTTCTTCCATGTTTTTAATACACTTCATCAATCGGGAAAGCAGATAGTATTATCGAGTGATAAACCACCGAAAGATTTGAAAGGTTTAAATGAACGTTTAATTTCAAGATTCCAGTGGGGACTATCGGCAGATATGCAGCCCCCCGATTTTGAAACAAGAATTGCAATCTTACGGAATAAATGTCAGTCCATCGGGATGTCTCTCAGTAAGGAAATAATTGAATATATTGCATATAATATAACTTCAAACATCCGTGAGCTTGAAGGATGTTTAATAAAATTACTTGCAGATTCATCTTTTAATTCAAGAGATATTAATTTGGAACTTGCAAGAAAAACGGTAAACGAAGTCGCAACGAAAAAGAATCTCCAAATTTCAATTGATACTATAACAAAAGCCGTTTGCAATTATTTTGAAATTGCTGAGACCAAATTGCGAGAGAAAAACCGAAGGAAAGAAATTGCACTTGCACGCCAAATCGCTATGTATCTGTCAAAAGAATTAACTAATTCTTCATTAAAAGCAATTGGACTCAATTTCGGAGGAAGAGATCACTCTACTGTAATTCACGCACATAATTTAATTAATAAATTGATAGAAAAAGATTATACGATAAAATCTACCATTGAAAAAATTAAAAGTTTAATTTAATTTTCTTATATTGCAACTGACTATTCGAAAAAGATTCTATTTAATTCTATTAAACAGACGCTATTAAAAATTTTATCAGATATTTTAAGAGGTTTTTATGGAACAACCTAACATTAATGTCGGAATTATTCTTGACGAAAAAGAAATAAATTTCGAATTATATGGTGATTTTGTTGTTAAAGGAAGTAAGGAAATCATTAATGGAAAATTTATCGTAAAACTTACCAATGATGAATTGGAATTGTCTGGCGAAAAATTTTCTGTTAAAAATAAAACTGAAATTTTTATAGAACCGCTTGATATAAATACTTGTTCATTTCTATTGAAAGGGGTTACAATCGGAATTAAATTTCATTGGGAGCAGAAAGAAAATCAGGTTTTTTCGGGGGCATTAAAATTATTGAGAGAAGATGAACACATTATTGCAATTAATGTTGTTCCAATCGAAATTTATTTAACAAGTGTAATCTCCTCCGAGATGAGTGCAACAAGTTCAATTGAATTACTGAAAGCTCATTCCATAATTTCGAGGAGTTGGTTGCTTTCGCAAATTGAGAAACAAAAAGAATTAAATCAACAAGAGAAAAAATACTCATCAAAAGTTGAAACAGAAACTGAATTAATCAGATGGTATGACAGAGAGGACCATACTTTATTTGATGTATGTGCCGATGACCACTGCCAAAGATATCAAGGTGTTACAAAAGCATTCACCACATCTGCAAAAAATGCAATTAGTGAAACTCATGGGCTAGTACTTTATCACAATGATAAAATTTGCGATACGAGATTTTCAAAAGCATGTGGCGGAATATCAGAATCATTTGAAAATGTTTGGGAACCAGTCGAACATGAATATCTAACAAGTATTATTGATTATAAATTTGAACCCGAAAATTTTAGTTTAGACCTTACTAATGAAAATGCAGCAAGAAGATGGATTAAAGGTGACCCCCATGCATTCTGCAATACACAAGATGCAAAAATTTTATCTCAAGTACTGCTTCAGTTTGATCAAAAAACCACTGATTTTTTCCGATGGAAAGTTGAATACTCTCAAGCTGAATTATCAGAACTAATCAAAACAAAAAGCGGAATCGATTTTGGTGAAATACTTGACTTAGTTCCTATTCAGAGAGGTCATTCTGGCAGACTTATAAAATTAAAAATTATCGGAACGAAGAAAACCTTTACAATTGGAAAGGAATTAGAAATAAGAAGAACTCTCTCCCCTAGCCACTTGTATAGTTCAGCTTTTTTTGTAGAGCATAACGAAGTAAAAAATAATATACCACAGCGTTTTATTATTTACGGTGCCGGTTGGGGACATGGAGTTGGTCTTTGCCAGATCGGTGCTGCTGTTATGGCAGAAATGGGCTATGCGTTTGATGAGATACTTTTGCATTATTTTAAAAATTCTTATATCAAAAAAATATATTAAATTAATATCAAACCTAATTTGGACTATTAATTATGTTAAAAAAAAAACTTCCAGTATTATCTCTTATTATCTCTATTATTGCAGCTTTGTTTTCTGTTTATACATTAATGGAGAAATTAAGTCTTGCTCAATGGCTCGGGATAACAGCTAGTTTTTTCGGACTCGGTCTTTCTTTGGGAAGTATTATCTTCAAAAAGCAATATTTTTCTAATAAAAATAAATAATAAAATAATCATAGAATGAAAGTTTTATACTCTTGCCTCTCAAAAAGCTGGGGTGGTATGGAAATGTTCACTATCACTGCAGTTAGAGAATTGTTGAATCGCAATATTGAGACTGAACTTGTTTGCATAAAAAATTCCCCTATCTACATGGAAGCAGTGAAAGATAAAATTCTAACCATCCCAATAAAATCTTTCAATTATTGTAATCCGATTCAAATAATTAAATTTTCTAAAATCGTGGGTCGAAGAAATTACTCCCTCGTTCACACGCAATATTCAAAAGATTTATGGTTATTTGTTCCTGCTTTAAAATTTGCTAAATCAAATATTCCACTCTTTCTTACAAAACAAATGGGGAGTTTTATCGTAAAAAAAGATTTCTTACATAAAAAATTATATAATCGTGTAACAAAAATATTTGCGATAAGTACTGTAATTAAAAATAATTTAATTGAGACTTGTCCTGTGAGCGAGGGTAAAATTATCATACTCCACAATGCAGTTGACACAAAAAAATTCTCACCTGAGAATGGGCAGCGGGAAAAAATCAGGACGGAATTTAATATTAAAGGTGATGAAATTGCTATCGGAATGTTGGCACGATTTACACCGGGAAAAGGGCATGAAGAATTTTTGTATGCTGCGAAAAAATTAATAGAAATTTACGGTAATTTGAAATTTATGATTGTTGGAGATCCGAGTAGAGGCGAAGACAATTACGGATTGAAGATAAAAGAATTAGCAACAACCTATAATCTAAGCGATAAAATAATTTTTACAGGATTTAGAACTGACACAGTAGATATTCTGTCGGCAATGGATATATTTGCGTTTCCATCGCATTCGGAAGCTTTTGGGATTGCTTTAGTAGAAGCAATGTCAATGGCTCTTCCATCCGTATGCTCAGATTCAGATGGAATTTTGGATATTGCCGTTGATAATGAAACTTCGTTACTATTTGAAAATAAAAATACTGATTCGCTTATTGAGAAATTGAAATTGCTGATAGAAAACAATGATATGCGGAGCAATTTGGGGCTTAATGCTCGTCAGAGAGCTATCGAGCATTTTGATTTAAAATCACTATCCGATAAAGTCGTTGATTATTATAAAACATTTTCTTCAAAAAACCAATAATAATCTATAATTATTAAAAATAATTATTCCTTTCCTACAACCGTTAAGAATACCTTAAAGCATAACATAATTTTATTAAAAAAGAAAAAAAAATTTACTATAATTTAACATAAATATTATTTATTTTTTTTGTATTTTCTTACATAAAATTATAATATTTTTTAAATATTGGATAGTTATGAATATTAATAAATATTTCTCTGCGAGTGATTTAGATAAAATTGAAGCGGAGGTAAAATCTGCCGAGAAAGAAATATCCGGAGAAATTGTTCCGGTTATACTTGAAAAAGCCGGAAGGTATCCCATCGCAATTTACCGAGCAGCAATAATTGGTGCATTGATGGGATTTATTTTAATAATCTTAGTTGATAGATACACAGATTGGTTTAGCTTATATGACCCACTTATTTATTTTGTAATTACTTTTTTATGTGGATTAGTCGGAGCTGCTAAGGTAATATTATTTCCTTTTATAAGAAGAATGATGGCCGGTAAAGACTTGATGACTGATAGTGTTCATAAAGAAGCAGAAAAATTCTTTTTATGTGAAGAAGTTTTTAATACCAGACAAAGAACCGGAATATTAATTTGTGTTTCATTATTCGAGAAAAAAATTGTTTTATTAGCAGATAAAGGTATCAACGAAAAAGTAACCAAAGAAGTCTGGGATAATCTTGTTGATGAAATTTCGAACGACATGAAAAACAAGAATTACCTTGAAGCAATGTTAAAGGCAATAAGAAAATGCAAAAACATATTACTCGAGAATGGGTTTGTTGTCACTCCAAACGACGTAGACGAATTATCAAACACAGTACGTGTCAGAGGGGATAAATGAAAAAAAATTCGATAAAATATTTTTTTATACTCACTTGCCTGTTCTCAAATTTTATCTACTCCCTTGATGTACCATATTTGACGGGTAGAGTAAACGATTATGCTAATATATTAACGCTTGATAAAAGAAACAGAATCGAACAAATCCTCAAGACTCATGAAGATTCAACTACAAACCAGATTGTTGTATTGATAATCACAACTCTTGAAGATGAAAATCTTGAAGAATTTGCAAACGAAGTTTTTAATACATGGCAATTAGGACAAAAAGAAAAAGATAATGGTGTCTTATTGTTAATTGCAATTCAGGATAGAAAACTTCGCATTGAAGTTGGTTATGGATTGGAAGGGTATTTAACAGACGCTATAAGCAGTAGCATAATAAGGAATGAGATTACTCCCTCTTTCCGTCAGGAAGATTATGCAGGAGGGATTGAGAAAGGTGTATTATCAATTATTGCTGCAATCGAAGGAAGCTATACAGCAACTGAATATTTAGAAGAAGATGAACTCGGAACAACAGAAAA
>JAFGID010000300.1 GCA_016929735.1 Ignavibacteriales bacterium
AAGTAATTCCCTTGAACATACTTGATCGACCTGTTTTCCTGCTGTGCAGAACGCCTGGCATACTCGATGGAACGAGGAGAGAAATCTATACCGGTTACATGCGCTCCGGCATCATGAAATCCATTTGTATACATTCCCGGGCCACAGCCAAAATCAATTACCTTTTGACCGGAAGGCAACTTAAACCGGCTTGTAATCCATTGAACTGATCGGTTGATAAAATCGTGTGGCCTGGAGGCCAGTTCCGATGTCGCATCAAGATGATAGGCAAGCATCTTTTGAGAAATATACTCATCGGCCCAAAGATCATAGGCGGTGTACTTACTCCAAATTTCTGGTTTAGTAGTAAGAAGATGAAAGAATTTATATTGTTCCTGACTTGTCATTTTGAGCTTCCTTTGACGCAGTGATATCACGTCGTTTAGACTTACGATTTTCAAAAAAGTTGAAATGTCTATTCAGCGAATTCAGGAAGCGTTCATAGTGAACGAATTACACCATATTTGGGAAACAATGTCAAACCTCAGCCTTTTGTAAAGGCTGAGCCATGGCTGGCGATGGCGATTCTACCAAAACATTCTCCTAACTCACCCTTTAGGTATTTAAATATAAGGTGCAAGTTAAACCAGTTTCTAAGCAAATGAACAATACATCATGGAAATTATCCTTTGACAAGTTATCTAAAATGTGATATATTTCTAACATATTGATTTATCCTTCACACAAGGAGTTGGCATGAGTAAAGACAGAAAAACCTCTCGAAGAAAACGTAATACCATTATTCTATTTATCCTTTTAATCCCAATATTCGTAGGTGATATTTTCATTATTCTGCAGGGCAAACTGCCATTTTTGGAAATGGGAATACCTCTCGTTCTGACTTTTCTACTATTTATCACTCTATTCTTTTTCATCAAACGTAAAGATGGCCAGAAGATTGAAGGCGATGAACGGAATGAGCGAATTGAAGGACGGGCGTTTACGTATTCCTGGTGCCTCTCGCTTTATGTAGTTATTATCCTTATGCTCAATGATACTCTTGAGCTTTTTGAAATCTCTACCAGCCAGTGCTTATTTTATATCCTTTCTGTCATGCTTGTTACCAATTTAGTATTCAGGGCTACTCTGAATAGAAAAGGAGATATCGAGAATTGATTTCACATGTAAAAGAGTTTCGAGCCCGAATGGATTTAACACAAGCCCAGTTGGCTGAGGCAGTTGGTGTCCGTCGTGAGACTATCGTATTTCTTGAACAAGGGAAATACAATCCAAGTTTAAGACTTGCAAACTTAATTGCTAAGCACTTGAATACAAAAATTGATGAATTATTCGACTTCTCAGATGAGGTATAGTGATGATTCTTGTTGTCGTGTTTGCAGAATGCATACACCTTCAGGATTTGCCGTGTCGTCTGTTCAAATATCCACGTATCTTTGCATAGCATTTTCACTCCATGGATGGCGAGAAATCATTACCCTTGAATCCCAAAAAGTACTTGCGCGCAATGATCGCTAATATGCGAAGTTGGCGATCTACGGGAGCCGATTTTAATTAAGCGCAGCGGAGCCAAGTACTCGCCGTTATGTTTAGTTCCCGGCTTCCCTGCAATCATTTTTCAGAAAGCCCATGGACGGTCTTTCTGGTCTGCTTACAATCATCCATCTCTCTTTCATACGATTCTTTTATTTTTATATACCTCAGTGTTAACTTCTCAATTTCTTTCATTTTACTCATTGAATCTGCATACCAGGGACTATTTACATATTCGTTAATAATAATTGAAAAACTACGATAGGCCTCCGACATCTCTGTTATTAAAGATTGGATTATTGAAGGAGTTTCCGAATGTGTATTAATAGCACTGGGATCGAAAAGACCATCGATAGAATATGATTTCCATTTCGAAGGATGAATATTCTGAAATTTCTGAATTCCATTTTTATAGATTGAATATGCTAAATCTTTTGTCTGTTTTTCTTTTTTTAATTGTGGTTTCTCTTTTAACTGCTTTTGAAGATTCGAATATGCTTGATTTAATCTAATCATTGCAAGATGACTTTTCAAAGTATCCTTACTTTTGTCTGGATGCAATTCTTTTGATTTTTCCCTATAAGCTTTCTTTAATTCTTCTCTTGAAAACGATTCATTTATTCCCAGTATTTGTATATCTGTCATTCCCGTTCCTTCAACCTAGTATTATAATATTTTAATTCATCACCGGTTTTAATCTTCATACTTAAATCATCTGGTCTATATATTACTGAATAAATTGTACTAGGAATCTGAAAACCTTCAGTATAAACGGAAACTTCTGAAAGCAGCTTTTTTGCATCACCACCTTTTTCGATTTTCTTTTTACTTTCAAATCTTCTTTCAAGAGTCTGATAACGATTACAATTATTTTTCTGGTTGTCATAATCAGAAGTCTTTAGTTTAAGAAAATTTGTTAAATAGTTTAAATCTTGATCTCTTTTAATATGCGTCTTTCCGTCAAAGAATTCAACTATACACGATTCCCTTTTATCAGCGATAAGAAGATGTATAGGAAGCGGACCTGTTGACATTATATTGTACATATCAAGTGTAGCTATTGCTTCATCAATATTGGTACATGTATCAAGAATAATTCTTATTAAATTGAAATCACCAACAGATAATTGATTAGATTTTAGAGGATATTCTGCTCCTTCGTGAACAGCCAATGTTGTTACAACAAGCCCCATTTCATTCATTCCATCGAGAGGAACATAGGGTGCTAATAAAAGGTTGTGGTCAAAAGAACCTAACTGAAATATATCACAGAAATTCAAATTAACCATAGATAATGATGTATAACCTTCATCTGGTGTTGTTTTGAGTAAAAGAATTGGATCTCTTTTCCAGTCATTGTTTTTACCAATTATGGCAGAGTTATTTTTATCGCGGCAGAAAAAAGCACTACAACCTGAATTGATTTCAGGAGGCTTTGGGAAATTTAACTCTGCCGGTTGTCCTAATTTCGAAAAAAGAGATTGAAAAAAAGGGACTATATCATTAGGACTTTTTATTGCTCCGTTTCTGAAATCGTTAATTTTATAGTCACCATAATATTTTGCAATATAAAAAGGGAATTCGTTGATTTTTTTAAGTGACTGTTTCGTTTTCTCCGCATCAGTTTTCATTTTATCTTCTTTCTTTCCGAGGCCACGGATGGCCGATAATTACAATGCTCGTAAGCCGGGCATTGAACATAGCGTTCCGAAATTATGCGAAGTTGAACCATCGGCAACGCCGATTGGCTATTATTTTCCATTATAACAAAATTAATGACAAAGCTCAATTTGGGTGAAGCAAGCAAGGAGAGCGGAACCGCATAATCTTTGTTAGATGTCGTTGTATTTTCCTTCCAAAGTAGATCTTAATGTAATCTTCTTTTCTATAAGTACTAATGAAACAGTTATTATTATCAATATGCAAGTATGAGCGATGTTTCTGGTCATCCGAACAGGCAGGAAAAGATTAACAAATATATTAGATAATGAATGTATTAACATGGCACATAGAATGCTATTATTAGTTTTTTTAAAGAAAAATGTAATTATGATCGCTAAAGAAACTTCCTTTAATAATCTATTTATAATAAATACAGGATAACTATCAATTGTATATTGTCCATTGAGAAAGAATAAAGGATAGTGCCAAAGACTCCATATAATACCAATAATGATTCCAGTTTTTAGAAGATTGTATTTAGATAGTAGGCTTTTTGTTGCAAATCCTCTCCACCCAAATTCTTCACTTAAGGGTCCGGCATAAATAAAAGTCAATACAAATAAACAAATATTTTTCGGAGAACTGAACGTGTAGAAAAATATATCATAATTCAAACTGTTGCCAAAGATAAAGTAATCAATCATGACAGAACCTATGAAAGGAATAAAGAGTACCATGAGTATACATAAAATATTCTTTATGCCGATTTGATGGAATGAGAGAGTTGATGTCATAAATTCTTTTTTTGTATATGTTTTTGTTTTTGTTATAAATATCAGGCCAAACAATGAGGGAGATAATCCTCCTATCATCATTATATAAAACCAGGGAGGTTGCTTGACATTAACTTGAGTTATAGCTAAAGAGAACCAGATCAGCCATGAAAATAGTAATGTACAGATAAAAAAAAGGATTGCTTTATTTCTTATCATTCGTTAAGTATCCTTCAAAATATAATGACATCTAACGCCGACCACGGATAAACTATTAATAAAAACCATTATCTTTATTTTAGTAATGATTGTAAATTCTCCATGTCAATGAAAGAATCACTAATACCATTAAAAGACCCTGATTGCTTAATTATTTTCAAAATATCGTATTGTGCTTTAATAGCAGCATATATCATCACTGATGGAAGACTAACTCGTGCAATTTCTAAATCAATACAGTCTGAAATATCAAAGTTGTTCATATTATACGGTAAACCGGCTGCAATACTGATAGGACCATGAATCTCCTTCTTTAAAAGCTTTATTTCTTCTTTTGTTGAAACGCCCGTAATGAAGCATAAATTTGCACCATTCTCATAAAAAGCATTACTTCTTTTTATAGCTTCTCTAATTCCATCCTTCTTATCTTTAGATACGCTGAGAGCATCCGTACGTGCATTTAGAATTAAATCAGGAAAATTGTCCTTTACCGTTTTTATTCTATTAATACTTTCAGATAAAGGCAACAATAATTCATTTGTATAACCTGACCAAAGATTTTGATCTTCAATATTTATTCCCGCAATTCCTGTTTTAACAAATTTTGTAATATTGTTTAAGAATATATCTCCACTTGCATAGCCATCTTCTGCATCTGCAAAAACTGGAACATTGACAGAATTTACTATCGATCTTGTGATTGAAATATTTTCATCGAGAGTTATCAAGCTCTCTTTCTTATATTTTTTTGATAAAGAAAAACTGTATCCAGAACATTGAACAGCTTTAAATCCGATTTCTTCAATAATTCTTGCAGACATTCCATCATAGGCGTCTGGTACAACTAATGTAGTATTGGAATTAAGCAGATCTTTTAACTTTGTGTAGATATTCATATTATTTAACCTTCTTTTCAGCCATGGATGGCTGATCCTTTTTGAATAATACATTAATTGGCCCTTATTACCTATAACGTTCCGAGAATAGGCGAAGTTGGCCAGCTGCCAATTTGGGTGCAGCGAAACGGAACTGCCTATTCTCTTTTGTTTGAAGTTTCGCTCCCATTTATTGCAGCCATTTACTCATTACCTTTTTAAAATTATATGAACACTTAGAGTGAGCAGTACATAAAATTTCTATATTTTGAAGTATTGAGATCTTTTTAATTGATTCTTCATTGAGATTGTGATTAATATTCCATATATAATAAAATTGTTCAACTTCATCATTTTTGAGTAATAGCAAATCTCCTGTAAACAGAAATTTATCATTAACCAAATAAGACATATGCCCTAAAGTATGTCCTGGAGTATGGATGGCTTTTATTTTAATATTTCCAACGTTTAGAATATCACCATCACTAAGGAAATCGTATTGTCTATCTATTTCTATTGGCGTGTAAAATAGAAATCTTCGTCGTTGTCTTTTTTTAATGAGTTTTTCTTCTTCACGGTTCATGTAGATTTTCACATCACTATTTAACCAATCACTTTTACTATCCGTATCTAAGGAACCAGCATGATCCATGTCAGTATGGGT
>JAFGID010000035.1 GCA_016929735.1 Ignavibacteriales bacterium
CAAAAACATTAAATTTTCTTTATTTTGGTAAACAAAATAATAAAAGTTGATTTTATTGTCAAGTTTAAATATATAATAATTAATTAGGAAAATATCGCAAAAATTATATATGTAACGATATTTTCTCCACAAAATTATTCTTATGTACCGCTCCAACTACTGAATCAACAACAGAGCCATTTTTAATATACAAAACTGTTGGTATGCTTCTTATCCCATATTTAGTTGGAATTATTGGATTATTGTCAACATCCATCTTACCAACTTTGATTTTATCTGAATATTCAACGGATAATTCCTTAATTATTGATGCTATGGCTTTACACGGACCACACCAAACTGCCCAGAGGTCAACTAAGACTAATTTATCCGACTTAAGCACTTCTTCGTCGAAATTTTCATCAGTAATAATAATTGGTTCCATTATTAATAACCTTATTTAATTCTCATTACACCATTTTTCTTTAAAATATCTCTTGCGATAATTCCTTTTTGAATTTCATTTGTTCCTTCGAATATCGGATTAATTCTTGCATCTCGATAAAAACGTTCAATAGGTAATTCCCTCGAGTATCCCATTCCACCATGAATTTGAACCGCGAGATCTGATATTTTTACAATACATTCTGAACAATATAATTTTACCATCGCAGATTTTGTTGATATATCCTTTTTCAAATCATACTCATAAGCTGTCCTATATACCATTGATTCCATGTTGTAAATCATAGTTGCTATTTCGGCGAGGTAAAACTGAATTGCCTGAAATTTAGCAATTTGCTGGTCAAATTGTTTTCTTTCCTTCGCATACTTTGCTGATTGTTCCAATAATTCTTTAGCAGCACCCAGACAAGCGGCACCGAGGCCTAGACGGCCAGCATCGAGAGTCTTCATAGCAAGTAAAAAACCACGCCCATCTTCACCTAAAAGATTTTCTTTTGGTACTCGAACATTATCTAAAGTTATAGCGTTTGTAGTACTTCCACGAATACCCATTTTCTTTTCTTTCGGACCGGGAGTAAAACCCGGTGTTTTTGTGTCAACAATAAATCCGCTAATTCCTCTTTCTGTCCTTGCATATACTGCCGCTATGTCGGCAATGCCTCCATTTGTAATCCACATTTTTTCACCATTCAAGACCCACTCGTTTCCATCAAGTACAGCTTTTGTTCTTAGATTGAAAGCGTCAGACCCAGCATTAGCTTCGGTTAAACAGTAAGCTGCTATTTTTTCTCCGCTTGCAAGTGGTACCAGATATTTTTGTTTTTGTTCTTCACTACCACCAAGATAAATCGTATTGGCACCTATTGACTGGTGTGCACCATTGAAGGTTGCTACAGAGAGACACCCCCTTGCAATTTCTTCTTGCATTATACAGTATCCAACTTCTCCAAGCCCACTACCACCATATTCCTCTGGAAATGCAACACCCAATAGTCCGAGTTCTCCCATTTTCTTCATCAAATCTTTTGGTATCTGTTCTTCTTCATCAATTTTTGTTGCAATTGGTTTAATTTCATTATCAACAAAATCCTTAACCATATCACGAAGCATAATTTGTTCTTCATTAAGTTTAAATTCAAACATTCTATAACACCTATTTTTTAATTTTTTTTCTTGTTTATGAGAATAACTAAAAATAACATTATCTAAAGGCAAAAATAAAAAAACAAAAAAGTATATTCAAATAATTAAATAAATTATTTTTGTTGAAAAATTCACTTAAATTGTTGATATTGATATTGAATTTTCACCTGATATATTTATTATTTTATCAATTAAATCCCTTGAGGGATTAACTTTAAAATCAATAGCAAATTCACGATTTACTTTTGTTTCTTTTACACGAAGATATACCGGTATATCACCATTATTATTTTCGAATATATTTTTTAATTCGATTATTGTACTATTGTTATGAATATTTTCATCTAACTCTACAACTATCTTTTTTGTTAATTTCATTAATGAATCAGCTAATGAAATAATTTCTTGAACCATTAATTTAACTGCGTCGCCACTACTTTCTAATTTTCCGACTGCTAATATAGTAGATTCCATTTTAATAAGTTCTGAATATTTTTGATAATCGCGTGAAAAAATAACGCACTCACAAGAACCCGAAAAATCATCCAATCGGAAAATTGCCATTTTATTTTCTAACTTGTCATATTTAATTTTAAGTTCTGTTATTACACCACATACTCTAACAATACTTCCATCTTCACACTTTTCTGTTTCACCAAAATGTACATTTGCAAAATTCTGATATTCGTATTCATATTTTCTTAAAGGGTGATCAGTCAAATAAAAACCCAATACTTTTCTTTCTTTTGAAAGCATTTCTTTTGTGTCCCATTGCATAACCGTTGGTAATTTCGGTTCTTCAAGGTTAATTATGTCTTCGTCTTCACCAAACAAGTTATTGGATAATTTTTCTTTTATATTTTTAACTTTTCTTCCATACTCCAACGCATCTTCCACAGCGCCATAGTTTTGCGCTCTATGTCCTTTAACGTAATCGAAAGCACCCGCTAAAATTAAACTTTCAAGTGTCTTCTTGTTGATTATTCGATTCTCAACGTTAGCACAAAAATCGAAAATACTTGTAAAGTCGCGACCAATTCTATTTCTTGTATCAATAATTTCTTCAACAGCATTTATTCCAACATTTTTAATTGCAGACATTCCAAAGATGATTTTACCATCTTCAACATTAAAATATACAGATGGTTTATTTACATTCGGTTGCATAACTTTTATATTTAACTTTCTGCAATCTTCTAAAAAATTTGTTACTTTAGTAGAATTATTCACCTCATTTGTAAGATTAGCTGCCAAGAATTCTTCTAAATAGTAATTTTTTAAATAAGCCGTTTGATATGCAATAAGACTGTAGGCGACTGCGTGGCTTTTGTTAAAACCATAATTGGCAAACTTATCTATTAATATAAAGATATCATTCGCCACTTTTTTGTTCACATTATTTTCCTGAGCACCCTTAATAAATATTTCCTTTTGTTTTTTCATCGTATCGGTAAGTTTTTTACCCATTGCTCTTCTCAATATGTCTGCATCGGCTAAACTCATACCTCCGATTTTATTGGCAATCTGAATGATCTGCTCTTGATATACAATTATTCCGTATGTTGATTTCAATATTGGTTCAAGCAATGGATGGAGATACTCCACATTTTTCTTACCATGTTTTCTTGCTATAAAATCATCTATATTTTCCATAGGACCGGGACGATACAGAGCATTCATTGCAGCAAGATCCTCAATACAGGTAGGCTTTAACTTTTTCAAGTATTCTCGCATAGGTGCAGATTCAAACTGAAACACTCCAGTAGTTTGTCCTTTCGAAAATAATTCATAAGTTTTTGAATCGTCGAATGGAATTTTGTAAATATCAATTTCTTCGTTGCGTCTTTCTTTCACCAACTCTACTGTATCACGAATAATTGACAATGTTCTTAATCCGAGAAAATCCATTTTCAACAGACCTACATCTTCAAGGTCTTTCATGTTGAATTGAGAAACAATTTCATTATCATTTCCAGCCAAACATAACGGGACGTGTTCGACAGCGGGACCGGGAGTAATTACAACTCCCGCAGCATGTTTGGATGCATTTCTATTCATACCTTCCAAAACACGTGAGTATTTTAGTAATTCCTGGATACTCGCATCCTTTGAATCTCTAAATTCTTTTAATTCAACCACGTCATTGAGTGCTTGGTCAATTGTATATACTTTACCAAATTTAGAAGGAATTTTTTTTGTTATTTCTTCAGCAGTTTGAATAGATATTTTTAATACTCTAGCAACATCTTTTATCACAGCTTTTGAGGATAATCTATTAAACGTGATTATTTGACAGACTGATTGTTCACCATATTTTTCTTTTACATATTGAATAATTTTATCTCTCTGGTCATCTGCAAAATCAATATCAATATCAGGCATAGTTCTTCTCGAAGGATTTAAAAATCTCTCGAATAATAAATTATAATCAAGTGGATTTACTTCAGTGATACCCAAAGCATAAGCTATTATACTACCTGCTGCACTCCCTCTTCCATGTCCAACCGGTATTTTATTTTTCTTCGCATAAGAGATGAAATCTTGAACAATTAAGAAATATCCGGCAAAACCCATTTCATTTATTACTTTAATTTCGTAATTAAATCTCTCAATAATTTCATCTGTTATTTCATTATATCTTTCTCTTAAACCTTCGTCTGCAAGAATTTTGAGATATTCCTCAAGATTTTTTGCATTTGAATTTTCAGGAATTACGAAATTCGGAAACTTATGTTCCCTTTTCTCAAATTCGATGTTTATTTTGTCAGTTATTTCGAGTGTGCTTTCAATTGCTTGTGGGTAGTCTTTGAATACTTTTATCATTTCATCAGCAGACTTAAAATAAATCTCGTCGGTTTGATATCTCAACTGGTGATAATCTGCTGTTCCTGATTTGTCTGATAATAAAAGAAGAATATTGTGAGCGACTGCATGTTCTTTTTCTATGTAATGAATATCGTTAGTTGCGACTAATTTTATATTTAATTCATTAGATAATTTAGCCATTCCTTCAATAATTATTTTTTCATCTGGTAAATTGTGGTCCTGTATTTCTAAATAAAAATCATCTCCAAATAATTCTTTAAATCGTATTGCAATTTGTTTAGCTTTATGGTATTCACCTGATATAAGATAAGGTGGAATAATTCCATGTCCACAAGCGGTAGTACAAATTAAATTATCTTTAAATTTTTCTAATACTTCGAGATCGATTCGTGGTTTATAATAAAAACCCTCTAAAAAACCAATCGTTGAAAGTTTAACAAGATTTTTATATCCATCATAATTTTTAGCGAGGAGAATCAAATGATTATAATGTTTTGATTGCTTTCGTCCATTCGAGTTATCTTCGCTGCCCTTCCCCTTCTCAAATCTTGAACCTTCTAATGTGATGTATGCTTCTATTCCAATAATTGGTTTAATTTTTTTTTCTTTTGCTTTTGTATAAAATTCATAAACACCATACATAACTCCATGGTCTGTCAATGCAAGAGCAGGCATATTATTTTTTTTAGCCGCATCAAGAAGCGTATCAATTGTGCATGCGCCATCTTGCAAGCTATAATGTGAATGGTTATGTAAATGCATAAATTCTGACATCTGATAAATTGTTAACTAAAAATTTAACTTAAAATTCTAATTTTTTCCCGAATGACCAAATCCACCTACTCCTCTTTCGGTATCTGATAATTCTGTAACTTCACATAAATTACTTTTAAAAACTTTACTTATTACAAGCTGTGCGATTCTATCTCCCCTATTAACTACAAATGTTTTATCAGAAAAATTAAATAAAATAATTTTTATTTCACCGCGATAATCTGAATCTATTGTCCCGGGAGAATTTAAAATTCCTATTCCATGATTTGCTGATAACCCACTTCTTGGTCTAACTTGTGCTTCATAACCATTAGGAATTTCAAAAATGAGGTTTGTAGGAACAAGTGTGAATTGTTTGGGTAAAATTTCAAGCTTATTATTAATCGCGGCACGAATGTCCATTCCTGAGCTTCCATCAGTTGCATAACCTGGTAATGGAATATCGGAAAATGCGTTTGATATCCTTTTTACTTTAATATAAATCATCTTGCTAAAATAAATAATGCTGATACTCTAAAATAAAACGAAAAAAGTAAAAAGAACAATTGATTTTTAATAAAATTTTTATAAAAAATAATTCAATTACTTTTCTAATAACCTCTTTTTTGCTGTTTCGATATCTATTCTTATCGTTTTTTTAATTTCCTCATCTTTTGATATCGCCAAAAATGTTTGATAATACTCAATTGCCTTTTCATATTGTTCTGTTATGTAATAAATACTGCCAAGATTTGCTATCGCTTGTTCAAAGAACGGATCTATTTGTAATGTTTTCAAATAAATAACTTCAGCTTCTTTTAGTTTGTTTTGGAAAAAAAATAGCGAACCCCAATTAAAATATGCTAAAGGATTTTCAGGATTAAATTTTATTGCTTTTCTAAAATAGAAATCTGCTTTTTCAAAGTTTCCTATTACTCCGTAGGAATTTCCTAAATTTATATAAGTTAAATAATTTTCTTGAATAGAAAGAGATTTATTATAATTTTGAATTGCAATATCAATTTTACCTTCATTATATGCGAGATTTCCAAGCTGTAAGTAAGCATCATAATCTGTAAACTTAGGTAATGGAATTAGTAAATAATAAATAAGTCCAAAAACCGCTGTAAATGTAAATGGTAAAATAAATTTTTTATAATTTTTATTTTTAATAAATGTATAGATTTCATAAATAGCAAAAGATGCTAGGATTATAAATAATGGTAAAAGAGCAAGTCGGAATCTGCCATTGACGAAAAATATAATTGTACTAATTGCATAGCCAAAAAATATTATATAAAAATATTTTAGTTCCTTCCTTCTGGACCAGGATAAGAATAAACCAAAAAGAGCCAAAAATGAAATTATATCGAAATCTATTATTAATAAGTTAAGAATTGTTGAATAATTATCAGCATAGAAATCTTTATTCATCACAAATGATTGAGGATTTTCGCTTGGACCAAAGAAAAGAAACATTTTTTTTAGATATAAAATAGCAGCATTATCAGGATTTTTAACAATATATTCCAAACCTTTTTCGAACCAAAATGAAGAAGTTTCGGATGCAGTAAGGTCGCGTCCAAGTATTTTTTGAGCGTATTTTTGTCCTGCTAAATCGTTATGAAAATCAAATTCCTGCGGTGTAACAAAAACACCCTGCGAATTTTCATTGTTACCGAGATAAAAATTAATACCACCATTTGAAGTAAGTAAAACAAATTCATCGGCAATAATATAATTTCTTAAGGTAACAGGAAATATAATTAATATAATTCCAGCACTGAAGACTAAAATTCTTTTGTAGGTTGATTTTAACTTGTTAATAAAACCTTTCGCACTTTCAAAGAAAAATATACAGATGAGAATCAAGAAAACAACGAGTACAAAATTTCCACGGAACAGAACGCTAATTCCCCCAAAAATGCCTGATAAAAACCAATGCTTTAATCTATTTGTTTCGCTTGATTTCAAAATAAAATAAACAAAAAGACATAAGAAAAATAATTGTAAAGTTTCCGATAAAATTGCACCAGAATAGAATACAAATACAGAATATAAAGAAGCGATACCACTACCGATTAATGCAATTTTTTCTGAAAACAGTTTTTTTGAAATAATATAAATCAACAAGATAGAAAAGGTACTGATTACAACCTGTAACAATTGAATTAATAATACAGATTGACCAAACATCCCGTAAATTATAGCTAAAAAATATGGATAAACCGGAGCCATGAAAAATACATCATTACCAAGCCAATCATTCGAAGCAATAATACTTTTTGCCCATTCGTTATAGATTTTGGCGTCAGAAAAGAGGTTGTCGCCGAAAGGAGTTGACTGTAATTCAAAAATATAAATTAGACGAATAACCAATCCAACAAGAAGAATAATTCCGAGTATTATCAGATTATTATTTTTATTCTTTTTTGTTGCTTCTGTTATTGGCTTGCTCGAAAATTTCTTTTTCTTTTTGCTCATAAATAATACTAAACTATAAATTTATTTCTTGAAAAAATAGTTTTAAATGTTGTTGATACTTCTTTGAAACTAACAATATTCAATATAA
This sequence comes from Ignavibacteriales bacterium, assembly GCA_016929735.1. Taxonomy (GTDB): domain Bacteria; phylum Bacteroidota; class Ignavibacteria; order Ignavibacteriales; family Melioribacteraceae; genus JAFGPR01. Next base: position 7,739 of record JAFGID010000035.1, read on the forward strand.
AAATTAATAATACAAAAAGAATCATAATGATTGATTTAATTAGAATGTTCATGTCGCCAAAATAGAATAAGACATAATAGGCACCTATTGCAAGAAAAGTAAGTAACAATAATTTCATCACCTTGTCAAATTCATAATGTATCTTATAAAATTTTTGTGATATAATATATTGAAAAAACGCCATTGCCATATAACTCAATAAAGTTGAAACAGCGGCAGCCATAAAACCCCACTGAGGAATAAAGAAATAATTAAAACCAATTTTCACTAATGCGCCAATACCTGTAACTAATATTGTCCATTTCGTTTTTTCTTCAATATAAATTCCTGCATAAAAATTAAAATAAATTCCGTTAAACAAATATCCCAGTAAAATCAATGGAACGATAATAAGACCACTTAGATATTCTCTTCCAATTATTGTGCGTCCAAAAATTTCTATTTGTACAACCTCCTCAATAAATAAGGATAGAAAAACACAAAGAATACCTGCAACTAAAATAAAAACGGTTAATACTTTCGAAAAAATTTCTTTCGCATTTTTTTCTTTTGCATTTTGTAGGAAAAATGGTTGCCATGCAAATTGAAACATCGAGACGAATAACATCATAAAAATCCCGAGTTTATAACTTGCACGATAAATACCGACTGTCGATTCGTCTGTGAACATTTCTAACATAGGAATATCAATCAGCTGAACTGTCATTGCCGATAAACTTGCCGGTAAATAGGGAATTCCAAATTTCAGTAATTTTATTAGAATTTTCTTATTAATAGTCAGCTGCAAATTTTTTAAAATATCCTTAGATAACGCAATAAGAGAAAAAATTGATGCACATAAATTAGCAATAAAAATTGCTTCTATACCCATTTTGAAAACAAGTATCAGTATAATATTAAGTGCAACATTTATTATTATATTTAGAAGTTTTATTGTTGCAAATTTTTTTGCTTTGCGTTGAAGTCTTAAATTCGCAAAAGGAACAAATGTAAGTGAATCAATTAAAAGAATTAAAATTATATAATAAACAATATTAAAATATTCTTCCCTAATTTTTAATATATCGCTTGCCTGATAACTAAAGATAAAAAATGTTATTGAAAAAATTAACGAAGTAATTAAAACTGTTAGGAATGCAGTGGAAAATATTTTTTTCTTCTCATCCCCTTCTGCAAGGGAATCATATTTCATAAAGGCGACGTCCATTCCATAAATATAGATTATATTTAGGAATGCGAAGAATGTATAGACATAAGAATACTTACCAAACTCTGCCGTAGTAAAAACTTGTGTGTAGAAAGGTACTAGGAGAAAACCAATTAACCGACCGATGATTGTACTCAAACCATATACAGCGGTATCTTTTCCTAATTCTAATATTTTTTTTAGACTACTCATAATAAAACTATAAATTTTGTTTCAGCAATTTCTTTTTTATTTCACCGAGTAGATAAATACTTCCTAATGCAACTATACATTTATTTCCATTTGTTTTCCGTGCATTTTCAATAAAATCCGCCGCAGATTCCAGCTGCTGTACATCACTTCTTATTTCTTTGCAAAGATTGTAAATTTCATCTAATTTATAAGCACGTTCATAATTTAAGGTTGTAACATATACTTTTGTAAAATAAGGACTTAGCCTTTTGAACATTGAAATAAGATCTTTGTCCTTTAAAGTACTGAAAATTAAAATTCTTTCTTTAAAGCGTGAATATTCCTTTTCAAATTCTGCAATAAATGACTCCACACCTTCCAGATTGTGTGCAGCATCAAAAATTACTTTAGGATTCTCTGAAACAATTTCGTATCGCGCTTGAATACCGCTATTTTGAATAACATTTATGATTCCTTTTGTAATTGCTTTATCATTTTTTATTTCAAATAATTGAGCAAGAACTAGAATAGCCAGACCACAATTATACAATTGGTGTCTGCCTACTAAAGGTGTTTTATACAAATTAAAATTAAAGTTATTTAAATGTACCTGAACATTTTCACGGTAATCATTAATGTTTTCTTTTAAAGGATAAAATTCATTTCCAAAATATTGAATTTTTTCTCTGATAACATTTTCCGCTTCTTCTGGCATTATTCCAAAAAAGACTTTTGAATCTTTTTTAATAATTCCTGCTTTTTCGTCTGCAATTTGCCAAAGATTTTCGCCAAGAATGTTTGTATGCTCATAACTGATTGTTGTAAAGACACATGCAAGCGGATTAATAATATTCGTTGCATCTAATCTTCCACCAAGTCCGGTTTCAATTACTGCATAATCAACTTTTTCATCTGAAAAATATTTGAAAGCAAGAGCTGTTGTAGCTTCAAAAAATGTAATTTGTTTTTCTTCAACTAAATTATTAATTGAAGTAATAAATTGTGCTATATATTCGTTCGAAATTTTAATTCCATTAATTCTTATTCGTTCATTGAATTCAACAAGATGTGGTGATGTATATAGTCCGACTTTGTATCCCATTTCCATTAATATACTTGCGATAAATGAAGCAGTACTCCCTTTTCCATTTGAACCGGCGATGTGAATTGACTTAAAATTATTTTGTGGATTATTTAATGAATTTAAAAGTTGTCCAATATTTTCTAAACCTAATTTTACACCAAAGGAATGAAGTGCAAAAATTTTTTCAAGTGCCTTTTCTATTTCCATACTAAATTTGATATGTTCCCGTTAATTGTGAAATATTTATAATTGAATTGTTCTTGCAATACTTTATTAAACCATCAATGATTTCATAAGCAGCAAAGGGATTAATAAAATTGACTGTTCCAATCTGGACTGCACTAGCCCCAACAATCATAAACTCAACGACATCTTTCCAATTCATAATTCCACCAAGTCCAATTATTGGAATATCAACTGAACGGCTGATTTCCAAAACTTTTGCTAATGCAACGGGTTTGATTGCTGGTCCTGATAAACCACCAGTAATATTTTTTAAAATTGGTTTTTTTGTATAAATATCAAATGCTGTTCCGATTAATGTATTAATTGCTGAAACAGCATCCCCACCTTCCTGTTTTACAACTTTTGCAAATTCTGCTATGTTAGAATTATTTGGTGATAGTTTTATTATTATTGTTTTATTCGTTGCAACACGAATCTCACTCGTAATTTTACCAACAGCAGTCAAATCATTACCGAAAATTAATCCACCTTCTTTCACATTTGGACAAGAGACATTAATTTCAAAGGCTTTGATGATTTCAAATTCGTTCAACGCTTTTGTGCATTCTACATATTCCTCAATTGAACTCGCAGCAATATTACAGATTACATTTGAATTCAATTTTTCTAAAATCGGAATTTTAGTTTTAACAAATTCATCTAATCCAACATTAGCCAGACCAATTGCATTCAACATTCCTGATGAAGTTTCAACAATTCGTTGCGGTGAATTGCCTCTTCTTGGTTTAAGTGAAATTGATTTAGTTATAATTGCACCAATCTTACTCAAATCTAAAAAATTTGCAACCTCTTCACCATAACCAACCGTACCCGAAGCAAGAACAATCGGATTGCATAATTTTAATTTTCCAATATTTACTGATAAATCTATTTCCATATTTTTAATCTATGTAAATCCGCTGAATCCGCGTCATCAGTGTTCTATTTCTATAACTTAATTTCATTGAATTTAAATACAGGCCCATCCTTGCAGACCAATTTATACTCATCATCCTCTTTTGATTCAACAACACAACCCTGACAAATGCCAAATCCACAAGCCATTGCAGATTCAAGCGACACTTCACAATTTAAATTTTTATCTGAACAATACTCAATTAAACTTTTTAACATCGGATTAGGACCACAAGCAAAGATTTTAGTTTTGGAATTAAGTATAGTGTTTTCACTTTTAAACAAATCAATACAAGTTCCTTTTAATCCGAAAGAGCCATCGTCTGTGGCATATTTACAATTAGTTAAACCGTAATCAACTATTTCATTTTTATTTCGAAAGCCAATATAAGAAACTATTTTTTTATTCGTAATATTTCTAATTAAAAAAGGAAAAGGTGCAACTCCAATGCCCCCCCCAATAATGATTGCCGTTTCAAAATCGTCATCGAAATTAAAACCATTACCAAGTGGACCTAAAATGCTTAAGACTTCACCTTCCATTTTTTGCGCTAATATTTCAGTTCCAACTCCGACAACCTGATATAAAAAAACTATTAAGTGATTTTCAACATCACAAATACTGAATGGACGGCGAAGCAAAGGATAATCTGTATCGCTTACTTTTACATTACAAAATTGTCCCGGTTTAATCTTTGAAGCAATAATTGGTGAATGAACTTTTAAAAGATAAATACTTTCAGTTAACTTATCATTTGACTCGATAATAGAATTCTCAATTATTATTTTATTCATAATTTATTTCAGTAATTTCTTTTCTAATTCTGTAATTTTATCCAATCTTTTTTGATGTCGACCACCTTCAAATTTTGTTGACAACCAAGTATCAACTATTATTTTAATTTTTTCTTCGTTAATTGTTTTTGCTCCGACAACTAAAATATTTGCATTGTTATGTTCTCTTGCACTCTTAGCAGAAAACTCATCATAACAGGTTGTAGCACGAATACCCGGAAATTTATTCGCTGTAATTGCAGAAGGTATTCCTGTTGCGTCAATTAAAATTCCAAAATCAGCACCATCGAGTAAAACTTTTTTTGCAACTGCTATAGCAAAATCAGGATAATCACAGGATTCTTCGCTATAAGTTCCCACATCGTCCACAAAATAACCTTTCGCCTGTAAGTATTGAATTAATAATAACTTAACAGCATAACCCGTGTGGTCTGAGCCGATTACTATTGTTTTTTTATCCGTGTTAACTTTTGATTTATTTAAAATAGTAATTTTTTTCTCTTTAATTTTATCCAATGCGAGTGGAGTAAACACGGTATTATCATCAATAACAAGAACTCGACTTCCTGTTTTGATTAAATTTATTATATCTATTTCGGTTACTAATTTTTTCATTCAAATAATCTTAAACAAAAATTTTACAATTATTCAAATCTATACAAATCATTCCAACTAAACGTCCACTCTGGAGTATATAATTCTTTTGTATCTAATTTATACCATGGAGAAATTACATTATCTTCCCAATTTTTCAAAATATGTATGTCCTGAGCAGGCATATAACTTTGAGCAATTAAAAATATTTTTTCTCTTGTATTTTTCTTATAAGCAACATCAATAACAATAACTGCATGACCTGGAAATCCGCCGACAATGAATACATCGCCTATCTGAATATTATTTTTATCGGACACCTTTTTCAATTCCTGCTTTAGAGAATAAGAACCTGCATAAGTAAAAATTATATCAAGATAAGAACGAAACGCTTTGTATGAATAATTCTTATTTGTTTTCTTTTGCCAAGACACTTTGTTTTTATTTACATTTACCCGATAACCATCAGCCCATTTTTTGTAATCAATTCTATCTCCACTTGTAAAGTTAAAATGCAATACTTCAAATTTTTTTTGTGAAAATAAATATTCAGCACGCAATCTAATTACTGCATCTGCACATTGTTGTAAATTTTTCTCGCCGACATCAATATCAATTATTGCATATTGTGCATTTTGATTAAATTTTTTTTCTCCATTATACAGATAAACAAATTTCTGATGAATTTTTATTGGTAAATTTCTTAACCAATATTGAAAAGAACTCGAATCAACTTTAACTCTTTCATATCCGATCGGTACTTTAATTAAATTTGTGACCGAAAAAAGTTTATTGTATTCTTTTTTCCAACAATAATTACAATCCTGAGAAAAACAGCATAATGAAATTATGAAGAATAAGATAATATTTTTGATTATCCTCATTAAAGCAATTCTTCTCTTTCCTTCAATTTTAAATATTCAATAATCTGTTTTACATCCTGAGAATTATTTCTATTACATACGAGCAGCGCATTTTTTGTGTTGACAATTATCAAATCGTTTACACCAATTACTGCAGTAAATTTATTTGGTGAAAAGATGTATGAATCACAAGTCTTATCGATATAAACATCACCAACGAGAGCATTACCCGAATTATCTTTTTCTGAAAGTTTATAAACTTCCTCCCAGCTACCAACATCACTCCAATCAAAGTTACCTTTCACAAGATAAACCATATCTGATTTTTCCATTACACCATAGTCAATAGAAATACTTTTCAATTGACCATAAACATGTCTGAGTACCTCGTTATAATTATCTTTTCCAATTGAAGTTTTTATTTCTTCCAAACCTGAATGAAGGTCAGGTAGATATTTTTGAATTTCACTTAAGATGGCATCAGCACTACAGATGAACATACCTGAGTTCCAAAAGAAATCACCTGACTCGAGGAAACTGACTGCAGTTTCATAATTTGGTTTTTCAGCAAATGTTTTTACTTTAAAGACATTCTCATCATTTTTTTCATCATTTATCTGAATGTATCCATAACCGGTTTCTGGTCGTGATGGATTAATTCCTATTGTAACAATTCCTTTAGATTTAAATGCAAAATCTGAGGCTATTTTTATCGTGTTTTCAAAAACTTCAATATTTTTAATTAAATGGTCAGCAGGTAAATTTACAATTACAGCATTCGGATCCTTTTGTTGAACAAGAATTGCTGCTAATCCAATGCATGCTGCAGTATTTTTCCCGAATGGTTCTGCTACTATGTTATCAACTGGTATATCAGGTAACTGTTGAATAATTCTTTCCTTTTGAATCTCATTTGTTATTACAAATATATTTTCATTCGGAATGTAATTCTTTACACGTTCGAATGTGGCTTGAATCATAGTATTATCGCCAAAAATACGTAATAGTTGTTTAGGTTTTTTCCCTTTGCTTCTTGGCCAGAATCTGGAACCGACCCCACCAGCCATAATTACAGCATAAATGTTCATTATTTATTTCCTATGAATTTAATAATATTCTTTTACCAAAATTTTCTGCTCGGTTCAAATATGTTGTTATATCATAATTTTTATTTTTCACAACAGCGGCAATAACAATTAAACATGCTCTCATTTCTTCAATTGTGTAATACGAAGGTATCATTTTTCTATCCTTAATTAACTCAAATGATTTAATTAAAATCTCATGCATATTACTAACCACATCAGTACCAATGCGTTTAGACAAATCATTGTTATGGATAAGAATGTTTATAAAATCACCGAGCTCGTTGAATGAATAATTGCCAATTAGAATTTTCTTTAAAAATAAATCTAAAGGTTTCAGTGGTTTTAATATACTTGTCTGATAATGCTGCACCATGTTAATATTTTGAGAATCATCATCAAGAATTAACCTTTCCTTTATTTTCTCAGTTTCAGGTTTTGATTCATTGTTTGAGATTACATCGTTTTCTTCGTCACCAGTAATTTTAATATTATCAAGATAATCTGTCCTTGTCATACGTTTCACTAATTCAACTTTCACTTCGCTCTTCCCTAAATCTGAAATTGTTTTTTGAAAAATGGAAGGAGTCACAACTTCTAGGAATTGATTTAAATCATTTATGATAAGATTTACATGTTCCTTAAATTTTTCCGATATTTTCAAAAAATCGACTTTATAATTATTTATATAGAAATAGATTTGACTAAGCTTAATTGCAAGTTTTGAAAAATAGGTTGAAGTCTTAAGAATATTTATTTCATCAGCAATGTCCTTGCATTTAGCAAGATGATCTTTCAATAAAACAACAACTTCAATTTTAGATGTAGTAAGCCGAAGATTATTCGCTGCAGTATGCACGCTTTGTATGATATATTCCTTTGCTAAATCCATTCTTAATTTTTTTTACAACATAAAAATTTTTTTTTATTTAATATATTTTCGTTGAATACGTTTGCTAATATTACAAGTTACTTCGTACGGAATTGTATTTAATACTACTGCCCAATCCCAAGCTGTTATTTCAAAATTTTTTCTTTTACCAATTAAAACTACCTCCTCACCAATCCTTATATTATCATTACCGACATTGAGCATAATTCTGTCCATTGTAACAGAACCGACCTGTTCATAAATTTTATTTTTTATTATTGCATAAGAATTATTTGTTAATGCACGAACAAAACCATCCGCATATCCGATGGGAACTGTGGCAATGGTTGTATCTTTTTCAGCATAGTATCTTCGACTGTAGCTTACTGATTCACCCTTTAATACTTTTTTTATAGTACTGACCTTTGAAATGATTGACATTACAGGTTTGAGTTTTACCGATTCAGTTGTCTCTAATGATGGATAATATCCATAGAGACTAATACCCGGTCGGACCATATCAAATTTTGCTTCGGGTAAATCAATAATTGCACCACTATTAGAAGCGTGAACACATCCATAATTTATTCCTGCTTCATCTAATTTTTTTATTACCGCATTAAATCTTAAAAGTTGAATTTTGGCAAAATACTTTTCTTGCTCATCAGAAGTCGCAAAATGTGTGTATATTCCATCGATCTTAACATTCGATAATTTACTTAATGTCTTAATTTTTTCAAATGCATTCCGATAATCAAAACCTAATCTTCTCATTCCTGTATCTATATTAATATGGATTTTTAATTTCTGTTTTCCTGAGTAAGATTTTAAAAATTTTATATGTTCATCACAAGTAACTGTAGGATAAATTTTTCGCTTTAAGTATTCTGGAATATTTTCCTTACAAATTGGAGCAAAGCATAGTATTGGTTCATTAATAATTTTTGCATTTCTTAATTCAATTGCTTCTTCAAGTAATGCAACACCATAATATTCAGGCTTATTTTTTTTAAGTTTGGAAAGTGCCTTTACGCATTCGATCATTCCGTGACCATAAGCATCCGCTTTAACTACAGGCATTACCATAGCATCTTTTGCTTTTTTGCGTAAATTCAAATAATTATAGACAAAATTCTTTAAATTTATTTCAGCATAAGTCGGAGACATAATTTTAATCCTTATTCTTTAAAAGAAATTTTATTTACAGAACCAATTTAATGAAAATTAAGCAAATCTTAAAAATTCTTGATGAAATAAAGCATTTTTTCTTATATTTTCACTTCAACGAATATTAAAATAATATATATTTGCAAAGGAAAAATAATTTTAATTGGAGATTAGATGTTAGTAACTACTACACCATCAATTGAAGGGAAAAAAATTATTAAATATCTCGGACTTGTAAGTGGAGAAGCAATCCTTGGCGCGAATATTTTTAAAGATATTTTCGCAAGTATCCGTGACATCGCAGGTGGTCGTTCAGGTGCTTATGAGAAAGAATTGCGAAAGGCAAAAGATATCGCAATTCAGGAGATGACAGAACAGGCAATGTTGCTAGGTGCGAATGCCATTCTTTCAGTTGACCTTGATTATGAAACAGTTGGACAAGGTGGAAGTATGCTAATGGTTTCTGCAAATGGAACAGCTGTTGTGATTGAAGAATAACAAATCTGATTAAATATTCTTTTTACTACAATTTTATCATATCATAAAAAGCATATAATTATTTTATACTTTATAATCTAAATTCTCAGATAGGAATAAATGAAGAATATCCGAAATATTGCAATCATTGCACACGTTGATCATGGTAAGACAACGCTGGTAGATCAAATACTAAAACAAACAAAAGTTTTCAGAGATAATCAAGTAGTCCGAGATTGCTTCCTCGATTCAAATGACCTTGAACGAGAAAGAGGAATTACTATACTCTCAAAAAATATCAGTATCCAATACAATGATGTAAAAATTAATTTAATAGATACACCAGGTCATGCCGATTTTGG
>JAFGID010000301.1 GCA_016929735.1 Ignavibacteriales bacterium
CGAAAATTATATTGATAATCAGGATTAGCTTTTATAATTTTAACACTTTCAGGATAATTTTCAATAAACCAGACCAAAAAATTAGTTACATCAATCTTGGTATTTAAGAATTCTTTACTTTTATCAATATAAGAATTTTTATCATTATTAATAACATCCTTTACATAATCAATTATTTCTTGGTTGTTCTGAGCTATTTTACATAAACCCCACTGAGAAACATCTTCACAATTTGTTGCTCTCAGAGTATTAATATATACAGCAGGAGTTCCAAGCACTGCAGCTTCCATTGCCATAGTAGCACCTTCACTCAACAATACTCTGGCATTAGCAAGATAGGCCAGCATTTCAGATGGTTTTATGTTAATTTTATATTTTAAAAATGCTTTGGGTAAATTAGACTCTCCAGATATTAATACTTTTATATTATTCTCTTCCAATATCTTAATAACTTCTATTAACAATTCATCCGAAATACCTGTTTGACCGATATCATGAGAAGCATTCCATGAAACTAGTCGAATTATTGCATAATCACCTTCGATTTTTTTTACTTTGAATTGATTCGGATGTAAATAGGCAATTTCATGATGACCTTTATAGCGTATTTGTTTTTTGCCATAATTGTGTGGGAACACATCAGATGTAAGAATCACATCAGAAAAAGGTTTGTATAATCTTATCTGCTCCATATTACCAGTATCTTCAAAAGAAATATGTGGTTTAAAAAACAACTTTGATACTATTGCTAAATAGATGGAACCATGACTTAAAAACATGTCAGGTTTAAATCTAATTAATTTTATCAACATTAGAAAGGGAAATAATAAAAGGCCAAAAATCTTTCCCATTTTTGTTTTTCTGTGTTTTCCTAAATTATAAAAATCTAATTTATAATGTTTTAATAAATCTAGTTCACACTCTTTCTCTCTAACAAAAAATACCACTTTGTTATTTTTCGATATCATCGTTTTTGCAAAATTTCTAAATAAATGAACATGTCCAGGATGACCTATATCAATTACTATATTCATATTACTTGACCATTTGATTCAGTTTTAAACCAATTTTCCCAATAGTATATAAAAATTTATTGTCAATCCTTAAAAATCTTCCATATTCAACCAAATCACCACCAAACTTAGATTTAAAATCTCTGACACCATAATCTTCATTCGGTTTCCCGGCCCCCATAAAATCAAATCTTTTAATGCCGTTATCACAAGCATACTTGATAGCAGCCCATGTTGCTAAAATACTCGGGTAGATATTTTTATAAACACCGTCTTCTCCGCAAACAAACCATTCGTAAATAACTAGATTTCTATATATAGGACACATTATTCCACCAATTATTTTGTTATTGTATTTAATAAGCAGATATACACCTAAATCTGATTTAAAAAAATCAATGAAGAAATCTAATGGATATAATGGCTTTTTTACCTTTGATTTATACAAGTTACCCAAAATTGCATAAAATTCTGTTATTTCATTTTCATTAGCTGCCTGGATAATTTCAGCACCTGCTTTCAAACTGTTATTTATCTGTCTTATCTTACTTTTACTGATCCTCTTTTTTGCTTGTACAATATCAGAACAATCAACATGAAAATTCAAATGAGTTTTATAATTCCAGCCAGAATTGACAAATATATCTTGAAATTCTGAATAATCATTAAAATTTCTAATTTCTGAATAAATAGATCGTTTTTTTAAAACATCATTTATTTGAGCCAATATACGTGTAAAAGCAACTTTATTTTTTTTTAATGAATTATCAATTATGGGACCACCATATATTACTGATCTTCTTGATAGGAATCCCTTAATTTTTCCATTCTCCTTTATCATCACTGCTAGCATAATAAAAACTAACTTTTCATCTACATAACCAGCAAAAATCTTTGGAGTAATTTTTTCCTGTTTTAACCAAAACATATACATATTAGGAGTATGAAAAACATTTGACGTACAATTTCCCTGAATTAAATCTTCCCATTCTGTAGCTTTTATTTTATTAGATTCTTGCTCAACTCTTATCGAATCTTTTTGTATCAACGCCTCGTAAATTGAAAAAATTTTTTGTGCAACTATATTTGAATCCAAATGTGTAATTGCTTTTCTCCCGTTAGTTCTTCGCCCAAAATCCAGACATTTCTCTATTGCTTTAGCCATTGCATCAATGTTGGGCAATACAACAAAACAACCCACTGTATCACTGATTATATCTCTTACATCTCCAACATCAGTAGAGACAATTGGTAAATTTAAAGCCATTGCCTCTTTAATTACATTAGGAGAACCTTCCCAAAGTGAGCTGAGCAATAACATGTCTGCTGCAAGCATGTAATCTTTTACAACATTAAGAGGCTTATCTGAAACTACAACCAACTGTATATCCCTATTGTTTAAACTTTCTACAGCTTTCTCTGCTAACGTAAAATTTTTCTCATATCTATCAGGGTTAGATACCCAAATTATCTGTTTCTTATTCTTATCGAAATTTATTTTTTTTTTGTATTTCTGTTGCTCATCCGGAAAAAAAAAATCTAAATCTACACCATTAGCAATTACTATGCTATTCTTGAGATCTAATCTTTTCTTCATCTCAACAGATTTCACTATTGTATTCTTCCAGATAAAGTTTGAAAAAACTTTAATGATAAATTTCATTACTGCGTTAGTATGTATGTCGCTTCCCATTAAAGAAGCGACTTGGGGAATGTTTAATCCGATTTTGGAAATTGAAACAATGAATGAAGAAAGAGAATAGTGAGAATGAATAACATCAACATTATTTTTTTTTAAAAAATCCCTAACAGCTAATATATTTTTCAAATAGCCTAGTATCCCTTTCCCTTTGATCCCAAAATAATCAACAGTAATATTAATTTTTTCTAAAGATAAACCTTGATTAATTACTATTTGTGAAAGCCCTGATTTAGTTTTAGCATTTCCTGAAGCAATAAAAGCAACTTTCATATTTTTACACGTTTGTTAAAAAGACTAATTGAATGTTCTAATCTTAAATCGAAAGACTCATTAGTATTAAAATCACCTTCTTCAAAAATCCATCCATCATTGTATATGTATCTTCCAATTTGTCCATTTACAATCATTTGATATGCATCAGATTGCCCAAAAATTGTTTGAATTTCATTAACAAGATAATGACCGTCAGGGGTTTCAAATATATCAACAGCTTGAGAGTAAAAACCTGTTTTTGCACAAACATCTTTCATGAAGTCAAATAGACATAGAGGTGGATTATCATAGATTTTGTTTTTTGTTCCTGAAGCCATTTCCCCTATTTTGGCTTTCTTATGGGCAAAATATGAATCGCCGATTTTCACTACCCTCCACTCAAATTCATGAGGTATGTATTCTTGGAAAATCACGAAATGTTTCTGCTTATCTTCAGCTCTTAATTTATAAAGTTTTAATTTCTTAAGTAAATATTGTGGACTTTTAACTGCTTTTAACAACCAAGTTTGAGGATTTCCAGAATTTTTATTTGGTCCTTTTCTTCTTTGAATACCTTTCTTAAAAGCCAACTGAGAATAATAAATCAACTCTTTAGCTGATTTAATAATTTTCACTCCTGATCCAGAAGCTCCAATATTAGTTTTTACAACAATTGGATATTTTGTGCTTTTTGAAAAACGAATAGCTTCATTCAGACAATAAAATATATTTGTTTGAGGGTGTGGAATTTGTTTTGCTTTTAAAAAGTCACTAAGTAATCTTTTATTCTCATAAACATATGATTCTTCAAAGGATGGATAAACCTGTTTCTTTAGAACTTTTGATATAATATAAACTCTTTCATCATACATCTGCTTAGCATAAGACAACATCCCGGGAGGTCTCAGTAAAAAAATATCACTATTACTCTGCATAACTTCCGATAACCAATTTGCCCTGGATATATCAATTATCTCATAATCTACATTGTACTTCAGGCATGATGTTTTCCACCTATCATCGCTACTCTCAAGAGAGCATTGTAAAATACAGAATTTCAAATCTCTATTTTTATTTAATTTATATAAATTACCCATCTAATTTTCCCATCACTTTCAGATATTTAGCTATACTAAATAGCGTTGATTTATGAGTTATATTCAAATGTTCTAACTTCTCAACCCTAAAGCCGAAATCGCTGATTAAGCTTAAATTTTGTCGATATGAGTTGAAGTTTTTTTCAAGTAAATATTTCGTCACATATGGATCTTCAACTTCTTTTTTTCTCGCCAATAATTTAGAATAAATGATTTTTAGTTTCCCTTTATAAGTCAAAAGATCGACAGGTCTGTATCCTTTACCTGTCATCATATTCAATAAATCGTTATTAGTATTCTTGATAATATAAGCGTATAACAATTGTCCCTTAAATCTTTTTATTTTATTCTGCTCGAAAAACTTATTATTTAAACCGCTATAATTAGATTTAAATAATTCTGAAATAAATTTGAAATCATAATAAGGAGTTCGATTATAGAGATGATTAGCTTGAGATTTTATCTCAGGTCCAAAATATCTTCGCAACATCTCATCTAACATAAAATAGTAACACTTTTTGTTCAAATCATCTGTTTTATATTTAGCCCAATTTAATTCATTTATTCTTTCTAATATATTCTTGAGAAGAGTTTTGCCATTTTCTGGGAGAATCAACTTTAAATCAGTCGAGTAAATATAATCAATTATTTTTCTCTTTGACTCGCCTGAAATGATTTTAAACACTATATTTGAAAATAGAATTCCTGTAATATGAGGAGACCTAAGTACTTCACTTCCAAAGTTGCCACTTAGTATATATTTTGCTTCTTTTTTTATCTTGTAACATGCCCATAAATAATGCGATCTTGTGAAATTTGCTTCCCCTGAAGATGCAGTAATGAACTCCTCTCCAAAAGAAATTGAATTATCTATATACTCTGGATTATTTAAATCAAATGGATAGTAATTAAGACCCATTTTTTCTGCTTGTGATTGCGGGATTTTTACATCACTACTTTCTAATCTGCCAAAAGAATATGTTGTTATTAGATTTTTATACTTCTTGTAAAGAACAGACAAAAGTGTGCGTCCATCAAACCCACCGGTAAAGGATAAATAGTATTTTTCGGTAGGTGAGTACCTATATGCAGTATTAATAAAAATTTCTATTATCTCTTTTAATGATAAGCTTTTATCAAAATTTAATAAATCGATATTATCAAAATATTGATAGGATTCCATTTTCTTACAAACTAAAAGACAATGATTATTATTCAGTCTTTTTATATTTTCCATAAGTGTAATATCAGTTATTGGGTAATTAAATAATAATCTCTCGATAATAAATTCTTTTGATATCTGGATACTTGAACCTATTGCCCCTAATATCTTTTTTACACTGCTTGATACAATCATTTCTTTTTCATCTGAATAATATACAGGTAATATACTACCGTAACTTGTATATATTTCCAGAGTAGATGTACTCTCTCTCCAAAAGAATAGATAAAAATGGCCTCCTAAATCTTTTATTACTTCAAAAATTTCTGTTTCATCAAAAAGATCGATTACATCATCATGTGTCCGCCCAGCTGGGAAAACAACATCTCCCAAAATAAAAATTCTATTCTGAGATTTATATTCCTTTTCGATGTAATCGTCCCAATGATCTATTGAAATATGAAGATCAGAAA
This sequence comes from Ignavibacteriales bacterium, assembly GCA_016929735.1. GTDB lineage: Bacteria > Bacteroidota > Ignavibacteria > Ignavibacteriales > Melioribacteraceae > JAFGPR01. The sequence continues at coordinate 5,700 of JAFGID010000301.1, forward strand.
ATTTTTCCAATTTATCAGAACACTTTATTAAAAAATCCATTTTAAACCAAATCCCGCATAGTTTTAACTTCCAAAATACCTGAGTCTCTTTGCTTTGCAATGTATTCAAATACCGTGTACATAATTTTTTCAACTGTAACTTCTGAAACTGAAGGGTGGAACCATATATGACAAATTGTTCTTGTTTGGATTGCCTTATTAATTGCTTTTATTAAGAAACTAATATAATAATCCAGCGGAAACTCTGGTTCAGAAAATGCAGTAGTTGAAGTTGTTACTATTAATCCATTATTATCAATAAAAGTATTATCGAGTTGATGACGCATTTTTTTTCGATATATTTTATATCCATATTCTTTTATCACATCAAAATTACCATAAGTTCCGCCAGGATAAACAAAAGATACTGGTTTTATCCCCCACTGATCTGCACCTTGTTGCCAAGCTTTCAATTCATCCTCAAGTACTTCTTTTGGACATATTTGATCTCTACAATTAATATGAGAGTATGTATGACAGGCTATTTCATGAGTCACATTCGAATCAAGTATCTTCTTGATCAAGTCCGGTGCATACCAAGCTTTATTATTTTCCCACTGCCCATACGGATCATGATCATACCAATCACCGTTATTAAATAACCAATGATTATCGAAATGTGGTATTCTTCTCATCCAATCATGATCACTTTTTTTACATGATTCAAGGAACAAGTGCCCAACTGTCGCCCATGTTATTGGAATGTTAAATAGCTCTGAAAATTTTATAATTTTAGGAATATTTTTTCTTGCATCATTAGCCTTTTTCAAAGGGTCCGTACAACTCTTTGAATATCTATTTGCCCAGGCTAATTCAAAATCAGCTGAAATCACTACTCTTCCTATATGATGTTTGATAAGATCTTTAGCTACATTGGGTTTCCCCAATATCATGTTAGTTAATTTCTTCAACGGATATTTAATCCATAATGGAGAATTACCATAGATTTTATCGTATTTTAACAGATTATCCTCTATTTATAATCATTTCGATTATCTTTTCATAAGATTTTATCATATTGGGTATCGAAAATTTTTCAATAAATTCTTCAAATTCATCTTTATATTTAACACAATTTTCTATTAATTTGGGTGTTTTTTTCAAACACTCTACTAATTCATGCACAGACTTATATTCAAATAATAAAGATGTCTTATTAAAAACAGTTTCTGGTATTCCACCTACTTCAGTGGCAATAACTGGTAATCCGGAATACATGCCTTCTAATATACCATTTGATATTCCCTCTCCTTTTGAAGAATGAATCAATAAATCGGCTATTTGGAGATAGTACAAAACATCTACAACTCTCCCGGCAAAATAAATTCTGTCATTTATTTTTAACTCTTTTGCTAATCCCTCCAATTCATCCCTCATTAGTCCTTCTCCAAGAATTATATATCGGAAATCCATTATTGCTGAAATTTCTGAGAGGGATTTAAATACTGTTCTATAATCTTTATAAGGCACTAAATTAGCTATTGAAATATATACAATCTCTCTAGTATTATACTCAGGGAATATCTCTACTAATCTTTTTTCTTTTTCCTCTAAACTGATTTTATTACCATAAATTGATTCTTTACCATTGTATAAAACAAATCTTCTATTATTCTCCTTTAGATTATTAGCACGTAAACCAGCATGAGAATTTGCAATTATATATGGAGAAAAATGGAGAACGAATGTTCTTAAATAATGACTAAAATTCCTTAATCTTATTCCATGCCGTACAGAAGCATTGATGAATTTGACATCCTTTCCTCTTACTGCTAACAACGATAACATTGCCTCATAATTCCCCCATGCTATTATAACATCAGGTTTATTCTCCTTAATAAATTCTAATAATTTACTCAATCTTTGCTTAGTAGGAGTGTTAATTCTGAAGCATTTATCACTCAATTCATATTCATCAATATATGAATTTCCTTCCTTTTCATTAAAATATACAATAACATTATTTAACGTAGAGTACTTTACAATAGTTGCTAATTGCCTTTCTCTTCCACCTCTACTCATAGAGGATATTAGATGAATAACCTTTGTCATATTTTACTATTCATTTAAAAATTTAGGGCATTTTAAGTCTGAGATTTGCAATAAATCTATTAAATGAAAAAATTCAGGCCAATAATTGCCTTCATGCCAGTTTAAATCTAAATCCCAGTATCCGGGACAATTATAGATTGCAACATCTAGATACGCATAACTTATTTCACCAATAACAGGAATTTCTTCATCATATAAAAAATCATAAGCCATTGAAGAAAAATTTAGTTTTTTACTTATTTTAAAGGCTATTTTTATCATATCAAGATTTATACCATTAGTATTATAATCAATTTTTCCACTTCCTGAAGAACGAAAATCATTTTTCCGATTAAATCTACGAAAAGCAAATGCTCTATTCCCGATGATTGTTATTCTTGTATCATAATCATTATTAGGAAGAAATTTTTGAAAATATACATAGTTCTTTTCCAATTCCCAGTCATGACTAATATCTCTTTTGTTTAATCTTCTATAAGTTTTTTGGACATAATTTCTAATTTTTTTATATAACTTTATTTTTATTTTACCAAAAGGTACCTTTTCAGAATATACACCAGTGCTGAACATTCTATTAATTATTTGATTTGCTTTTTTTTTATTTCTTACTAAAATTACATTCATGGAGCCAGCACCAGTTTTGAGTTTAAAAACTAATGGAAAACTGGCTTCAAGGTTGACCCATTTAATTGCTCTTTGTTTCTCAAAAAAAACATTGCTATCAGCTATCGGAAAATCATTTATTTTTAATAAGATCGTTTCCTTTATTTTATCATCAAATGTCCAAAAGGTATTATAGTCTGGAAATACTCTTTTCCCCATAAACTTGTCCATTATCGGTATCATGATTGATCCAATATACCTATGTGTTGTTCTTCCCGCTACACAAAATATCACATGGGTACATTTTTTCAAATCATTGTAAAAATCACTCTTATCAATAGCTAAATGAATCCATTGAATATTGTTGTATTCCAAAATATGAATGTGCTTTTTCGTCCAAGGATTGAATCTGTCCTTTTCTAATTCTACTACACCAACAAGAATCTTATTCATATTTCATCCTAAAAAGTTCCATATAAGATTTTTTTCGTTTAAACTAAAAATTCTATTAATCTTTTAGAATATTTATCATAAAAAAAATATTTCTTAGCCAATTCATAACCTTGATAACCAACTTCAACAAGTTTCTCTTTTCTGTTAAGAATATATCGTAATTTACTTTCTAACTTCTCAAAATTACTACTTTCAACAATAAACCCGTTTATACCATCTTTAATATAAAGACTATTATCACTAACATCAGTTGCAATTACAGCTCTTCCAGTAGACAGATACTCTGCCAATTTTGTTGAGAATCCATAATTATTTTGATTTGTCCATGGTCTTGGTAATATCAGTAAACTAGCATCAATTATCTTACTATATATTTGATTATAAGGTATGTTCCCATGTAAGGTAATATTTAGTATCTTATTTTTCTCCAAATAAGTAATAATAGTATCTATTTCTCTAGGGTTGCCAGTACCATATATATCTAACCTAACGTTACTTGTGGTTGTTTTAGTTATTTTTTCGATTACTTTTATCAGACTAAAAACACCATCCTTCTGTTCTGACACTGTTCCAGTATAGACAATTTTGAAAATTTTAGTATCAGGATTGTATGCTACGTAATCTCTTATTTCACAAAGAATTGGAATTCTAAGAACTTTCTGATTTCTCTTTTTAGCCCACTCTTCGATTTTTGTTGATATTGCTATAACACCATCATAATATTTGACTAATCGATCATTTATTCTTGCTAGATGATATGCTATCTTATTCTTATTATTATTAGGGATCATTGATAACATTTCATTTTTCTCGATAAAGATTTTAAATTTTTTAATTTTCTTTAGGTAAAGTAAAATGATGAGATCATTTATTATTTTCATAGAAAAAAAAATAATTCTTGTTTCACGATTTACTTTTTTTGTTAGAGAATAAATAAAATAACAGGATTCTAAGAAGTAAAGATACTTATCATAGAATTTTTTAAAATTGTTTCTTTTTTTTTCAGCAACCTTACACTTTCCAATGTAATGAATTCTGTCGTGGACCTTTGATAATTCATGTAAATTTTTATTATGTCTAAATGATGCTAATGTTACCTCATAAGTTTTATCTATACAGATAGCCTTCGCATAACATATAATTCTGGAGTAAGCAGCTCCAGAAGGATTTTGGTAATTGTGATTACTAAGAATTAAAACCTTTTTCTTCAAACCATCCCCTTCAATTTATTCTATGAACCGCTTAATCTCATAATATTCTGCAATACTCGTTAGGATGTATTATCAGTTTCATACTCAGGACATTTCTTGATAACAATTGTTTACTTAATAGCAGTTTTAATTGAAGTGAAAATTATATCAGCATTTATGCGAGTTAATATTATCAATCCTTAATCCATTGCTTCTGTTTTTTCTAATGTAATTAGAATTACATTTCTTTATGTTTTTTTTGATTTTGAATACTCATTATTTTACTAGCTACTTTTTCACTATAAAGTTTTGCGCCTTTTGCATTTAAATGCATAGGATCTTTAAAATATTCATTATTTTCTATAAATATTTTATCTGATCTATAATCGAAAACAGGAATATTGAATTTGTTTTGAATTTCATCAATAACTTCTTGCCAGGTTTTAATTTCATCTGTATAATGTTTATATTCAGGTGATACAAAAATATAAATTTCGATGTTTTTTATTTTACACAAACTTATAAAATCATAAATTGCCTTAATTTTTTTTTCATCTACTGTTGCATTTGTGGTTTTAGCTTTGTCTAAAGGTTCATTCCAAATACCTGATAATGGGATAAAACCATTAAAATGCTTGTTAAATGGCTTAATATTATTTCTCAGAATGTTGTAGATTAACGAATTAAATGGATAAATATTTGATATTAATTTAATTTTCTCATTTTTACTTCTTCGTAAGACTGCGCGATAAGCAACTTTCGATTTATTTACAAATGGTAATAAAACGCCTAATTTTTCAGTATCCCATTGGGGGGGGGTTTGCTCAAAGTCTATATGCATTAAATCTAGGATTGCAACTTTAGGTGTATATCTCTCCAAGGTTGCTTCTAATATAGCTGCGTGATAGTAAATATTCTGTCCGCCATTCCCAACATTATAACAACTCATTTTCAGAGAATCAGTAAAAATTTGAGGTTGGTAATGATGCTGTGCTCTCGATGAGCCAAAGATTAGAATATCCTCATCGCTTAATAATACAGAATGAATCAATCTATCATTATTACTGCTTTTTTTACTAAAGTATAGATTATCAAATAAGTTACCTATTATTATATCTAAACCGATAATAAAGCATAGAAAAAAAAATATGAATCTTAGTTCGTTAGTTTTCATATCAAAATTGAAAATATATAAATTGACTACCATCAAAAACACCTATAGATAATATCACTATTACGAGTAAGGCATATTTAAATGATTCTACAATGGGAGAATTGGTTTTGGAAAATTTTATCTGATACTCCTCATAAAACTCTTTAAATATAATCATCGTTATACCGAATATTCCATATACATATGTTCTTGCTTCACCAATATACAAAGTTCCTAGATTCGTAAAAATTTTATTGATAATAAGAAAAGCATCAGAAACAGTATTTGCTCTAAAGAATATCCAAATAAAATTAACAAATAATAGATTAATAATAATGAATAATATTTTTGAAATCCCTATATATTTTTTTATGAATTTATCATAACTTAACACCTTTTGAATGGCATTTAATATGCCATGCGATGTTCCCCAAATAACAAATGTCCAGTTTGCTCCATGCCATATACCGCTGATAATAAAAGTTATCATTAGATTAAAATAATTCCGAAGTTTACTTACTTTATTTCCTCCAAGAGGTATGTATAAATAATCTCTAAACCACGTTGAAAGTGAAATATGCCATCTATGCCAAAATTCACTTATGCTCATAGAAAAATAGGGCCTTTTAAAGTTAGTCATTAGATCAAATCCCATAATTCGAGCAGCTCCAATTGCAATATTGGAATACCCGGCAAAATCACAATAAATCTGGAAAGAGAAAAATATTGTTGCAACCAATAAAGTTGTCCCGTTATGAGCTTCAACATTATTATAAACAGCGTTAACAAATAAAGCCAGCCTATCGGCGACAACTACTTTCATAAAATATCCCCAAATCATCTGTTTAAGTCCATTTTCAAGTCGTTCAACCGAAAAATCATGTTTCTGATAAAATTGCTGTAATAAATTTTTAGCCCGTTCAATTGGCCCAGCTACCAATTGTGGAAAAAATGACACAAATAAAGCATAAATCCCGAAATGTTTCTCTGCTTTTAAATCACCACGATAAACATCTATAGTATAACCTACAGCCTGAAAAGTATAAAACGAAATACCTACAGGTAAAAGAACATCTAAATTATCAATGTTCCAACGTATCTTAAAATTATCCAACACGTTAAAAATAGTTATGTTAATGAAATTGAAATACTTAAAGATGATTAAAATACCAAAATTTATTATCAGACTTATTGTCAAATAAATCTTCTTCTTGTTTTTATTCATTGCCCTAGCTACTAAAATACTGCATAACCAAGTTATTATTGTTGATGTTAATATCAGAACCGCGTAAGCAGGCTTCCAGTTCATATAGAAATAATAGCTGGCAATTAAGAGGAAAAACCATCTAACCTTATGTGGAATTAAGAAATAAAATAACACAACAAGCGGGAAAAAAATCAGGAAGATAAAAGAATTAAACAGCATATTATTACCTGAATAGAGTAAATAGAAATTTTTTTTTTATCAACTTTATTATATTTTAATTCCCCACCAATCATTACTTAATTTTGCAGTACCAATTATCAATTTTAAAACCCGCCAGGAAGTGTTTTCAACATTGTAATTGTCTGGTAAAGCGTGATGAGTAAAGCGTGATGAGTGAAGAGTGAGGCGTGATGAGTGTTCGTCGATGGCGACTTTGATAGAATCCAAAACTATCTCAGGATCAAACCCCGTTAGAATTATTGTACCTGCATCAATTGCTTCCGGACGTTCCATTGAAATTCGTAGAGTTACTGCAGGAAAATTCAACATCGATGATTCTTCGCTGATTGTGCCGCTATCTGATAAAGCACACTTTGCATTAAGTTGGAGAAAGTTGTAATCGTGAAAACCGAATGGTTTGAGGAAGCGTAATGCGTGATGAGTGAAGAGTGAAGAGTCAAGAGATTCAAGTCGTTTGCGAGTACGAGGGTGAGTGGAGATTATAACCGGAAGTTGGTATTCTTCGGCCAGTCGATTCAGGATTTCAATTATCTTTTTTAAGTTTTCAGGATTATCAACATTTTCTTCTCTATGAACAGAAACAATAAAATACTTCCCTTTTTCAAGTTCAAGTTCTTCCAGTATTTTTGATTTCATGATTTTATCTTTATAAAAGTTAAGAACTTCAAACATAGGCGAACCGGTTAGATATATTCTTCTATGCGACAAACCTTCTGAAAGTAGATGACGGCGAGAATTTTCGGTATAAACAAGATTGAAATCAGCGGTATGATCAATAATTCTACGATTAATCTCTTCAGGTACATTCATATCAAAACTTCTATTCCCTGCTTCCATGTGAAAAATGGGGATTTTCATGCGTTTCGCCATTATAGCAGCTATCGAGGCATTAGTATCTCCAAGAATCAAACAAGCATCCGGCTTTTCCTTGAAGAATATCTCTTCAACCTTGATCAAAGTCTCACCTAAAACATGACCTAAAGAACTGGTATCTACTCCCATATAATAATCTGGTTTACGGAGTTCCAAATCTTTGTAAAATATTTCGTTCAGCTCGTAATCATAGTTCTGCCCAGTATGGACGGTGATGTGATTGGTATATTTATCTAATAAAGGCATGACGCGGGAGAGACGGATAATCTCGGGGCGAGTGCCGACGATTGTTACAATTTTTAAGCTTGATTTTTTCATATTTAGTTCCTTGTCCGCAGATAACACGGATTTTCACGGATTATTTCATTTTAATATTTTTAATGTATTTAGTTAATATCATTCTTTTATGTTCTAACTTCTGTGTTCCGAAATTTATTAGTAAGCCCAATTCAAAACCTGTTGCTTTTAAGTAATTTAGTAATTGTGCTTCATGATCTGAAGTTAATTTTGATAGTGCCTTTAGCTCGACGATTATCTTATCAAAACAAATAAAATCAGCTTTATATTCCTTAGTTAGAGTTTTCCCTTTGTAACTGATTTCCAAGAGTTTTTCACGTTCAAATGGTAATCCCTGCTCAACAAACTCCAGCTCGAGAGCTTCCTGATAAACTGGTTCCAAAAATCCACAGCCAAGTTCTTTATGTACTTCAATACAAGCTCCGATTATTTTATAAGTTTCTTTTTCATGAAGTAAATCAGCCATTACACTTTCCACTATCCGCGATAATCTGCGTAATCCGTGGACTATACCTTTTCATAATAAGTATCGGGATCTTCTGGGTCAAAGAATTCATTTATCCAAAACAAAGTGATCAATTCTTCTTCGCCAATATTGGTGATATTATGCGTGTACCAGATCGGCATATCCACATACCCGGGCTCTCTGCCATCTATCTCATAATTGATTATCTCTTCTGTTCCAATCTTTCTGAGTTGAATACGCGCTTTGCCTTTGATTACTGCAAATCTCTCTATTTTCCTGATATGAAAATGATCACCTCTTGTTATTCCCGGTTTTGTCGTGGAAAAAGAAAACTGACCCTGTCCAAAAGATTTTACTGTTTCAACAAACGAGCCTCTATCATCGGTATGCAATTTGAATTCTCGAGGAAAATAAGCAGCCGGAATATACGAGCGGAAAGTATTGAAGAGACAAAGATCAAAATAATCATCAAGATTAGGAAATGTTCCGGCTTCCATGTAATGTTGTTTGTACTGATTTAATTTGGTTAATACATCTGACACTTTTTTCGCTGCTATCGGCGGCACAAGATATTCATCACAAGATTTACCTTTTCTTATCAATTCAAAAATCAACTTTACCAAATCCAATACATAAATCAGTTCAATTTCTGCATCAATTTGGATTTCCGGTTTTTCATCATGGGCTAAGCGATGAGAAAAAGTGGCAATAAATGAATTATAATAAGGATTGCCAAAAGGGCCAAAGACATTGGGTATCACTAAGCCGGTAAATTCAGCTCCTCTCTTCTTTGACCATTCGATCAACAGCTCTCGGCCTTTTCTTTTTGATTTGCCATATAAATTGTCTTTGTTTTCCTGTGTACTCGAAGAAATAAATACATGTGGTGTTGAATTTGTCCTCTCTAAAGCAGTTATCAATTTTTCAACTAATTCCACATTTGTCTGATAAATAACTTCCGGATCATTATGCCGATTCATTGCTGCCAAATGAACTATAACATCACATTGAGTAACAAATTTATCTATTTTTTCTTCATTCTGGAAAAACTCATCCTTGAATTCTATTCGTTCTACATTTTTTTGTAATCCCAGATAGTTATATAAATGAGTGCCGATAAAGCCTGATTGACCTGTAATACCAATGCGTAAAGAGTGATGCGTAAAGCGTGATGAGTTATTTTGTTTTGGCATAGATATACTTCCTTAAGCCTAAAATCATTTTTCGAATATTTGTTACATCAATTTCCAATTTATCGTAATCTTCAGTCTTGATAAATCCTAACTCTAGACTTATTAAAAGTTGGGTGTCAAGCTCAGAAAGAGAACCAAGAGCAATCGATAGAAATTGTTTAAACTCTTTATCAGATGCTCTAGCTGCACCCTCTGCTATATTTGAAGGAATTGATACTGAAGCTCTTCATATTTGACCAGTGATTCCAAAAATTTCACTTTTTGGAAAATTATCTGTAAGTTTATATACTTTTACAACTAAATCAATAGCCTTTTTCCATACATCTAAATCTTTATGTGTTTTCATTTTTCCTTATTAAGAATAACGCGTTATGAGTGATGTGTGATGTGTGATGGGCTTAACATAAGGCGTGATGCGTTATGAAAAAAGATGTGCATTCTTCATCTATGCACTATTTACTCTTCGCTTATTTCTCTTTACTCGTCACTCGTTACTCTTCACACTTCACTCTTTACTCATCACCTCTTCTCTTATAAAATCCAATTTAAGCAGCAACCTCTTCGTTCCTTCCACATCCAATCGTGTCGTATTATGTGAAGTATATTCTTCAACTCTGGAGATTTTGTCATCGCCCTCTTCAAAATATACATTATAATTCAAGTCTCGATGATCCGCCGGGATGCGGTAATAATCCCCCAAATCTTCAGCTTTAACCATTTCCTCTCGGTTTACTAATGATTCAAAAAGTTTTTCTCCGTGTCTTGTGCCAATGATCTTAATCTCGTTATCTGCATTGTAGAGTTCCTTTAATGCTTTTGCCAGATCTGCAATCGTAGAGGCCGGAGCTTTCTGGATAAATCTATCACCTTGTTTACCATGCTCAAAAGCAAATAAAACCAGATCAACAGCATCTTCGAGAGTCATCATAAAGCGGGTCATATTGGGATCTGTTATTGTAATGGGAATACCTTTCTTGATCTGCTCAACGAATAATGGGATCACCGAACCACGGGATGCCATTACATTACCATAGCGGGTTCCGCAAAAAACAGTTCCATTTTCGGCAACTTCTCTGGCTTTTGCCACCATCACCAATTCCATCATGGCTTTACTCATACCCATGGCATTGATTGGGTACACTGCTTTATCTGTACTTAGAATAATTACCTTTTTTACATTATTCCGAATTGCCGATTCCATAACATTATTAGAACCAAGAATATTGGTTTTTACTGCCTGAATAGGAAAGAATTCACAAGTCGGAACTTGTTTGAGAGCGGCAGCGTGAAAAACATAATCAACGCCTTTCATCACTGAATCTACACTTTCTTTATCACGAACATCACCAATATAAAACTTGATTTTAGGATTATTATACTTTTTCCGCATATCGTCTTGTTTTTTTTCATCCCGGCTGAATATACGAATTTCTTTTAAATCTGTGTGTAGAAATCTTTTTAAAGCAGCATTTCCAAAGGAGCCGGTGCCACCGGTGATTAATAGGGTTTTGTTGTTGAACATGTTACTCCTTATTTAAATCCATATTGATAATCCGGATTTTCTTTCATGTTTTTTTCACTTTCGGGATAATTATCTACAAACAAGACAACATGGTTGTTTCATTTATCTTTATTGAAATTTCCTTTAACACTTCTGTTTTTGAAATTATTTCTTTTATCTAAATTTGTAAAAAACCATCCTGAAAACAAAAAAGCCATCACTGGAGCAGATGTAATAGGAATACTCTGCCCAAAAAACACTGCTAATAAAGCTAAATAATTACTTATGGTTAAGATTTTGTTTCTTCTACTGAAATATGATGTTGATTTATAAATCCATAAAAACCAAAAAAAGAATCCTACTATTCCGATCCGTGAGCCAATTGAACCGAAACCATAACCTGAAGCAAATTCACTGTATAAGTCCGTTATCTTTGTGTCGTATAAAAGACCTATCCCTGTAAACGGGAAACTTTTCAGCACATTTAAACTTTTCCTAAACCCGAAGAATCGACCACTCGTCCCTTCGTAAAGGTCTTTATCTAATTGATCTTCTAATTGAACAGATATTTTATTCTGCAGAAAGTCAAAATTTACAAAAGAATAAATTATCATGAATGAAAAAAGTATTATAATAAAAAGTTTTTTTATATTTAGTTTATTTTTAAAATATTTTCCCAATAAAACCAAATATATACCTACATAAGTTGCTGTTGAAAAAGTGGATAACATTGTAATTAATAAAATTGATGATTTTAATCTCCAACGTGATTCAAAATATTGATTCAACACAAAGGCCAACATTAAATATGTACCCCACGATCCGGGTTCAGAGAAAGCCCCTGCATTTCTTATTACTCCCATAAATAAGCTATTCCCGCCCATGCGTGTAGATATAAATATCATATGATCTTTCGTTGAAGGATCAAGACCAAATCTGGCGATTATACTTCTGTAAAAGGTTATAACTGATGGAAAAATTACTGCCAAGCTCCATAATATCAGGGATATTGCAGCTAATCCTACCATTAAATCAATATAATATTTAAAAAACCTTTTTTTAAAAATATTGAGTAAAATATATCCCAATATTATATCAGTAAATATTAATCGTACGAATTTTAATGGGTTTCCGGCTTGAAATAAAGCCAATTGCCCAATGTATATTACAAGCAAGTATAATATGGTAAATACATAATTTTTATAATACTTAATTATTGCCTTTTGCCATGCAAAGAGATACAACAGCACACTTAATGCAAAGATATAATAAGTATTCATATTTAGATAATAAAAAAAAGGTACACCTTGAACAGCAGTAGCTAAATATATCAGTGAAACAATAAAAATATTCGTTTTAAAATTCCCACTATCGTTGTTAGAAATATAATTTATTTTGCCCATAATCCCCTAGCATTATTACCAATAATTTTTTGATATTGTTTAGTAAATATGAAGCTGCTTACGATACCCAAAATAATCTTAGGTAAAATTACAGATGAAATACCTGCCCCTAACCAAAAAAATAGATACGATAACGGAATCAAGGCTAATGCTTGAATCGTTAACATGTATAACTGTAATTTCACCTTACCAATACCATTTAAAAACAATGTATAGGTGGCTGACCAAGTACCAATAATACTTGATAAAGCCAAGATAAAAACAATCGTTTGGGGAATTAAAACCTTGTTGCCAAGCCATAAATCAAAGAAAAAGGGTGAGACAACTGCCATCAGCAATGTAACAATAGCTGATATGGCCCAAATTTTTCTCATTTTTTTAATAATATTTTTAATCCAATCGTATTCTTTAATTGTATAAGCCTCTGTAAATGCTGACAGAAATGGTGTTAATACCATTGTGTAAATCATGGATGTTATCATAACATACTTTTTAGAAAGGTTATAAATAGTGACATCCTCCGGACCAAAAAATTGAATAATGATGATTGAACCTATCTGAGTTTTGAACATATAAAGAATTTGGGCTATAAAAAATTTAAATCCCAACTTTGTTAAAGGAATGGCAATCTTAAAATTAACATACTTTAAGGATGGTTTCAGTTTTTTTAAAGAAGTATTAAACAGATAGATCGAAAAACCAAGTAAAACGATAGCCTGTTTACTACCATAAACAAGACACAATTTATAAAGTGATCCATCTGTAGTTTTGACTAATAAATATATTGCTGCTAATCCAAATACACTACCGCTTAATCCGATTATATTATTGATAGAGTATTTTTGCATTGCTGCATTGATCGACATGGTTATCTTAAGAATAAAATTTACGCAAAAAAAGAAAAAAACAGTCACTACAGTAAAAAAAAGTTCTTTATTGGAAACAATTGAAGTATTAAGTACCCTATTCCAATCAACAAATAATGCTATAATTAAAAAAACGATGAATAACAGAATCGATATAAGTGATAATAGCGCAAAAGAAGAACTTACGTAAGTTTTGCCTAGTTCAATGTCTTTCACTGCTAAAGCTTCAGCTAATTTATTTCTCAAGCCATTCCCTAAGCCAACATCCATAAAGGCAAACCAGTGAATAATTGTAGAAATGGCTATCCAAATGCCATACCTGGTCGAATCGACATAATTCAAGGTAATTGGAACTACCAAAAAACTTATTAACATTGAAATTAACTTGGTGATAAATGCGACAGAAATATTTCTCTTAGCTCTTAAAGTTCTGGCATGACCTTTAGAAAAAAAACTAAGCATTGGATTTAAAACATTCGTTGCCATTTAGAGATAAAAATTCCTAATAAAAGTACAAATGATGTCAATCAGATCATCAGATAGTTGACTTGCCGAAGGCAACCATAATCCATTTTCTCCGACCAATTCAGAGACAGGATATTCTCCAGGTAAATTATATGCTATTTGCTTATTTATCGGAGGATACATTACTCGTGTTCCGATATTATTCTCTTTGAGATATTTTTGTAGATTATCTCTTTCTTCAACCAAAATATCTATAAACCAGGGAGTCGTATTTTGAAGATCTTGTTTAAAGAATTCAATCTGTTTTACGTCGGTTAGATTATTTTGATACCTATATAAAATTTCTTTTTTCCGTTCCACCCGCCACTGTAATTTTTTCATTTGTTCTATGCCAACAACAGCCTGAAGATCGGTAAACTTAAAGTTATAGCCAATCATATCATGAAAGTCTGAGCCGCCGCCACTGCGACCAAAATCTTTGAGTCGCTTTAAGTTATAAGCTACATCATCATCATTGGTAATTATCGCTCCGCCTTGACCCGTAGAAATAACCTTGGGAGCAGAAAATGAAAAACTTCCGACTAATCCCATCGTACCAATATGTTTTCCATTGGGATAAAATGAACCTAAAGATTGTGCAGAATCTTCAATCAATACTAAATTCTTCTCTTTTGCAAGATTAACAAAAGTTTCAATTCCTGATTTGGGATAGCGTCCGTTTGCTGAAACAAGCATTATTGCTTTCGTATTAGGTGTGATTGCTTTTTTAACTTTTTCAATATCTAAACATAATGTCTCTTTTTCTACATCAACAAAAACAGGTACTGCACCAAACATTTTAACAGAATTTGGAGTTGCTATCATTGTATAGTTAGGGACTATAATTTCATCACCGGTTTTTACTCCAACCGCCATTGCTGCCAGAGTAAGGCTTATCGTTCCATTATTTACTGCAAAACAATGTTTCGCCCCTGTATATTCGCAAATCATCCTTTCGAATTCCAGTGTTTTTTGGAATTCAGTTAGCCAACCACCGGTCTGCATGTATTCATTTAAGGCGAGCTTCTCTTCTTCCCCAAACCATGGCTCCATTTGATTTATAAATTTATTCATAATTCAATCCCATAAATTTCTGTTCGAGTTTTTCAATTTCTTCTTGATTCCTTTTTTTTATTATTCTTAATGGTATCCCTGCATTAACCGTCCATTCCACAGTTGTTTTGTTTACCAAAGATAAAGCACCAATAGTTGATCCTTTAGCTATTGTACAATTAGGCAATACAACTGAACCTGCTCCAACAATACAGTGTTTTTTTATATAAATCTTACCAATTTGCGCATTACCCTTATATTCAATTGGCACCATAGGAGTTGCAATTCCAGAGATATAATCATCACTTCCGGCTGATAAAACTACATTTGGAGCTAAAGTGGAAAATTCTTCCATTTCAACATAAGATTTTCTGCCCCCAATTATTCTACAGCCTGATGAAATATGCACATAATTATGAAGTTTAAGTGCTGTTGAAATATAAGTAAAATCATCAATAATAACATTGTCCCCGATTTCAACAAGCTCAGGATATCTAATCCTAACTGTTTTCCCGATGATTACATTTTTTCCAATATTTTTTAGTTTTGATATATCAAAGAATATATTTTCGTTCATTCTGCTAACCTTTGAACTTTGTTTTATCAGTTGTCACATCGACAAAGGGACCGTTTTTAGATTCAATAATTTTTGTATTATCTTCAAGTATTTCATAACCATGGCCGCCATAAGCAAACACAGCTAAATCACCTTCATTTAAGATAAAATCTTGCAAATAATTTTTTTCTTCATCATAAAGTAAAACCCTCATGGCACCTTGTTTTACATAAGTCATTTCGTTGGTTCGTTTCGCAATACGGTCAAAATCATTATGAATATGTGAATCTAATTTTTTTCCTTTGGGGTACCACCAAGATCCAACTTGAAGGAATAAATTATTTGGTGTGATAAAGTTTAATCCCTCCACCCAATCGTCATCTCTGTAGATAATAGATAAAATTTGATCATCATGTTTAATAATTTCCATAACTACCTCATTTGTCTCTATTTGATAAAATTGGATTTTCAGTATCCCATTTTATGTCAATTTTAGGATCATTCCATTTTAATGAAAATTGCTCGTCAGCATCAATATATTCACCTTTGTAAGCTAATTTATAATGGTAGACAGCAATTTTGCTTTTCACATAATAAGAGTTCCCCATCACTGGAGGAATTAATACCAAAATTTGATTATCATTATTTATCCTAAACTTCTCCCACTGCAAATATGTTGGTGATTCTTTACGACAGTCTACCACTACTTGGTCTATGTTTCCATAAACACAAGTTACCAATTTCCAAGATATCTCATCACCATGGATTCCTCGCAGGACATTAAATTTTGACTGTGAAAATTTATCATGTTTAAAGAAAATATTATCTGGCAATAACTTTTCGATTTCATCTTTAAGAAATGATGTCCAAATATTTCCCCTCAAATCTTCATAAATTGAAGGTGTAATGATAAAAATTCCCTTGATTTTTTCCGATTCTCTTATCTTAAAATTTATACTCATAAATTTTCCTTTAAGTTAAATCTCCACCGTAGTTGTCATATTTCAGATCATATTGAACCATAATTTTCACCAACTCTTTTAAAGATGTTTTTGCCTTCCAGCCAAGAATCTCTTCTGCTTTACCGGCATTTCCCCAGAGCAATTCAACTTCAGCTGGTCTAAAGTATCTTGGGTTCACCTTTACTAAGACTTTCTTTGTTTCTTTGCAGACACCCACTTCATCAATGCCAGTACCTGACCATTCAATAGTAATGCCAACTTCTTCGAATGCCATTTCAACAAATTGTCTTATAGACCAAGTTTTACCTGTAGCTATGACAAAATCATCAGGTTTTTCCTGCTGAAGCATTAACCACATTGCTTCGACATAATCTTTTGCATAACCCCAATCCCTTTTTGAATCCAAATTTCCTAATTCCAAATAATCCTGATTCCCTTTATAAATATTCGCTACAGCTTTTGTAATTTTTTTGGTAACAAAAGTCTCGCCTCTTCTTGGAGATTCATGATTAAAAAGGATACCATTACATGCAAACATATCATAAGATTCACGATAATTAACGGTTACCCAATAAGAGTATAGTTTCGCTGCTCCATATGGAGATTTTGGGTAAAATGGAGTTCTCTCATTTTGGGGAGTTAAATCCGGTAGACCACCAAAGAGTTCAGAAGTAGAAGCTTGATAAAACTTAGTTTTCAAGCCGACATCCTTTATTGCATCAAGTAACCTAATAGTGCCAATTCCTGTAACTTCTGCAGTATATTCTGGAACTTCAAAAGATACTGCTACGTGCGATTGCGCGCCAAGATTATAAATCTCATCGGGTCTGATTTTTTGCAGAATTCGATTTAAATTACTGGAGTCACTTAAATCTCCGTAAAACAAATGGACTTGTTTATGAACTCTGAGATGTTCAATCCTTTGCGTATTAAAGACAGATGCACGTCTAATAATACCATTTACCTCATAGCCCTTTGTTAATAAAAATTCTGCCAAATATGAACCGTCTTGCCCGGTAATACCTGTTATTAATGCTTTTTTCATTTTTTCCTCACATTTTTAACCATGTTCGGGGAATTAGTTTAGAATTATCTGAATAGTATTTTTGAGCATTATAATTATCGTACCATATTAACGGTGCTATTACAACTTTATACTTGTTTTTATTTAGATAAGCACCCCACCAGCTAAAGGTACTGTTTGCGATGATATTATGTTTGCACAAACTCATCAGATATAAATCAATACATCCGTCATAATTGTTATCGATATAGTTTACATTTTTAGTATCTAATCCAAAATTCTCCTTAACCCATTTAAGATCATCAGAAAAAACAAAAAAAACTGGATTCTTAACAACTCTCTTTATATATTCTACTGCTTTATAAAAATAATCTAATCCTAAGTTATGAAAAAACTTGTTGTGCACATAATCACCCCTTCTGACATGAATTGAAACAGAAGCTAAAGACATAATTTCAGCAATTAATCCGCTATCTATCTCTGAGATTATCTCATCTTTCAAAGTGAAAATATCCCTTATTTCGGTTGAATAATCCGAAAAATAATATTCACTCGCCCAGTATCCATCCAGATAGATATCTTTTTTCTTGAATAACTCCTTTATTTTAGGATATTGTCCTTTCTTCTGAAATCCATAATTCTTACCTTTCCAAGCGAATGTGCTAATATTTAGTCGATTATATATTTTATAGAAATATCTTTCACTAGTTTTAGGATTAAATCTATTTATCATTATATCATCGGCTTTGTTTAGGGGGATATCATAGCAATCCAATTTCAATGTATTCCGATATTTTTCCTGATCATAAAAACTTAAGTCCAATAATAAAGTATTGTTAGTTGCTTTTGCCAGACTATAACCAAATGCATACTGGAATAATTGATTACCTAAGCCTGCTTTTATCTTTATAATTATTATTACAATCCTCCCATAGCGCTTAATGTCAAAAAACAGAGCATACTTCCCTTCACTTCATCGAAATAAGATACATTTCCAAAGATTTTCTTATTATTTTATTGATATCAAGTTATCAATAAATCTATATCTTTTCTTTAGCAATTGTTTAGATTTATAATTGTTATCATCATTTATTTTATCTGCATTATCAAATGATGATATTTCAATATTTCCTTTAGCCCCCACTATAGTCTTTAATAAATAGATAAATTCATCTGGTCTGAAATCACAATTTTCAATATCTTTATAATTTGGATGAACAAAAACATTATCTCCGTACTTAATTTTATGCCTGTTCACTAATAAGTATGCAATCTCATACAAGAATATTTTATTACTCATATTTAAAACCATCTTCAGTTTACTGTTTGCATTTCTTTATTAATAATACTTTCTGATGGCAGATCGTAAGGTTTTAATACTATAGCCTGTTCTTACTTCAATTTGCTCTAAAAACATTCTAAAATGATTAGCAAAAATAAAGTCTTTAGAATGCCCCATGAAGACGATCGGACTATCCTGATCGAATTTTTTTGCGATTTTCGTTATTACTTTTATCATTTTATGCGGATAACCAATGCAGAAATCAACGTACTGATAGCCATGAAAGTCCCATCGCTTATTCATTAATTTATTTATTACTTTTTTACCTGCAGGATTAACCTGTAGTGGGACCTTACTTCTTTGTATTTTGGAAACGGTATATGATATCTTATGTGTTTTATCTTTTATATTAAGTGTTTTCTTCAATTTTCTAATTATCTTATTAACCCTTAATGTGAATATTGGCATCTCAATTAAAGATGAAGATTTATCCTCTTTGGAAACGTCATCTAATAATGCACGATAAGGATAAAATTCCGAATTAACAGAACGATAATCAATCTTTCCGACACTATCATTATTACGATACATCCCCTTAGCAACAGATGTATCACATATTATCCCGTTATCAAGTAGAGCTCTGGTAATATTAAAAGAAGGCTGCATCTGGAAATATCCGGCTCGGAAACCTATACATTCATAGTTAATATCAATTATTTTCAGATTATTCTCTAACCAATTTTTTGCCTTTTTAACGCGATCATAAGCTAACTTATAATCATTACAAAGTAATGCAATCTCTTTTGCGGTATATGGGAATTTCCATATTCCATCCTTATAAATTGCATTTAACCATTGTGGATGCAGATGTAACTGTACATCATGCCCTTCAGATATTGCACGTGTTAATTGTTTCTCAAAAAGTGTGATATCATCTTTGAAAATTTTAGGTTGCTTTTTCATTGCAAAATAGTGTTCCATCTCAACCATAAAGGTGATTTTTGCATTAAATTTGTTTGCTATGTCTAGCATCATTTCTGTAGGTCGATAACAAAAATCTTCAAATTTACCCTTACCATTCCCATGTATTTCATAATCCACAGTCAATATTATATCAATATTCCGCATTTGTAAAACCTGCTCGAGATTTTATGAATCTCTCTCAATTTTTTTAATGAATTTTGCTGGAACTCCAGCCCAGATTTCGTATGGGGGAACACTTTTTGTAACTAAACTTCCTGTACCAATTACAGACCCTTCACCAATAGTTACTCCACGTCTGATAATACTCATTCCACCAATGAAAGCATTTTTTCCGATTACTATCGGAGCATTAGATATATTTCCGGATTTAGTAATTCTGTTAAAAGTATTGGTTTGATGAAAATCATTATCCATTAATAAACACCCACCTCCAATCATTGCGCCTTCACAAATTGTAATCGAGTTAAAGCAGTGTACAGCAGTATTTGTCATACCTGAACCATCTTTCATAATAAAAGTTCCTTGAGCTCCTATTCTTAAAATAGTACCTTGATTTCCACCGCCTACATAATAATGAACTGAGTTAATTCTAACATTATCTTCAATAATTATCCGTCCATAATTGTTTAATACGAGAGACCCATGTAATTTGAAATTTCTACCGATAGAAGCTCCCCATAAAATCAGTTTTATTTTACCATATAAGGTAGTAAAAGCATAAAATATTCTCTCTAATTTATTAACAATAAATATAAGAATTGCTTGGGTTAAAGAAATTGGATATTCACTTTTAGCTCTTTCATTAAATCTTCGTAAGTAATAAAATATACTTTTCATATAATTTCCTGACTATTAATGTTCCTATTCCTTAGCTTTTATAATCCAATAATCTGAATAATATTTTTTTTGGACGGAGATATCTAAGAATGGGAAAAGTATAATATAATGAATTTTTCTTTCTTAATGCTAACAATTGCCTTATTTTTCTGTTAATCTGCTCAGCATACTTTCCTTTTGAATAATTATCAATAATTTTAAGTAATTCTATCCTCTTATCTATAATGAAATGTCTGTTGTAATTTAGTCCGGGTTTTTTAAAACTTTTGTTGCGAATTATTTTATGATCTCTCGTATATACAGACATAACATCAGTCAAATACTTTATTGGTCCCTGTAAAGACATCAGTATAGATAAAAATAGATCCCCATTATAAATTTGGTGTTTTCTCGATAATTCAAAAAAATTTGCCCTGTCTAACATCTCTCTTCTTAAAACAATAGAGGCTGTTGCAAAGCTCCATTTTTCAATTAAATCTTCTGTGGTGATTACGCTTTTTTGATCAGCTTGATTAAAAAAATAATCTATATACTGATTATCCGTAAAATGAACAATAGCATTATGCACACACATACTATACTCAAGATTCGCTTCCAGAAAATCAACCTGCTTCTGTAATTTGTAAGGGTCTGTCCATTGATCGTCACCTTCGCAAATAGCTTCGTATTTACCGCGACGAGCAGGTGGTTTAATCCAATTTGCAGTTTTGGGTTTCTTCATATACTGATTTTCAATTTGATATGTGGGAACAAACAACTGCGGATATTTCTCGGCATACTCACGAATAATATTCGCCGTATTATCCGTTGATGCATCGTCATGTATCCATATTTCCACAGGGAAAGTCGTCTTCTGCATTAAAAAACCTTCGATTGCTGACCGGATATACTTCTCATGATTATACGTAATACACTTTATGCTTACTAATGGTACAATTCCCTGATCCCAAATCTGCTCAATTATCGGGACTGGTCCTGATAAAACTTTAAAGTTATATTTCAGATTTTCTATTCTTGTCATTAATTCTCCAATATGCAAGCTTAATCGATCCGGTGATATCTTTGATATCATTAATCGAATAAACAAATTTCTTGAAACGAACTATACCGAGATAAGGGTGGCAGTAAAAGCAGCTTTTTCTAGATTTTTAAAATCTAACTTAACAGAAAGCCTGCTTCTTTTTAACTAAGTAGAATTATAAAAATCAGATTAATCCAAAAGCAGGAATAATCTGCGCTAAAAGAGGATCATAAAAAAAATCAGCAAACCAATGGCGTGCTGAAGTTAATCCCAGCCAGTAAAGAACAGAACAAATATATTAAATAATATACAGTTGTAAAATCTACATCTGTCCAGTCTTTTTTCAGGTTGATTTCTGCCGCCAACTAATAAAAACTTGAGAAACCGCTAAAAACACAGCAATCAAACCCGTTATACCATTTGCTTCAGGTATAAGAAAATGAGCTGGAATTATATTATAAAAAATTTTCTCATTCCTTGAACAGAAATCTGCTCTATCGCATTTCACTTTAACCCATTGACAGTTTTTTTTAAAAACTACTCAATTCCCGCAGATATTGCCTTTTCTCAAAATCTCTAACTATAGGGGCAGATACATAGCAACAGCTATTTATATAATCAGTTATCGTCAGTATTTCTTACCTTTTTTTCAATCTCTTTAAACAAATCATCACATTCTTCATCCCACTTAATGAATACTTTTAACTTATCATGTTTGTAATAATTAATACTGAATGTTGACCAGGCTGCTTTCAAGGATCCGATTAAATTCCTGTTATTTTTTTTCCAATGTCTTTTGTGCCCAATTTTGACATTTTTGTCTTTTTGTCTTACATTTTCTTTTTTCCAGAGAACTGATAAGATGTCAAAATCCAAATGTAAAAGAAACTTAAATGAATCTATCTGATCTTTATTATTTCTTAGAAAAAACTCTTCATAATTAAATTGAAAGATATTTTTTTTATCAAAATGATTTAGTAAAACTTTAAGAAGTTCGTCTTTAAAAAAATATTTCCCGTTAAGCTGCATATATTCTAAGTTTAACATGGAATTTAAATAACTCTTTAAAGAACAAAGTGGTTTGGCTTTCATCATAAAAGGATAAAGCTGTGCATAAGAACTATGCATAAGCTCTTTTGGATTCCTATCAAACAACATCAGCTTAATATTATAATTATATTCTTTCCCAAATTTAGCTAACCGACTGAAAACCAACTGTGGATCAGCGGTCATAACGGCTACAGAATAATTGATCGGCATTAAAATTAGACCTAGAAAAGGTTCAAACGATAAAAATAATGGGATTTCGCTATCGATATTCTTATATCTGCGTACTTCTTCCTCTTTGATCACATCATCAAAACATTTAAAAGCCTTAATCAGATCTTCTTCAGGACCATAGGCGAGCCAGGCGATAAAATTCAGATATCGCTTCAGACTCATATCACTAAGTTCATCATCCTTGCCTAAATATCTATAACTGTTCAGATGGGGGTAAACATTTTTTTGCAGAAAAGTTGTGGCGGTTTTAGGATAACCTATATGGATTAATAAATCTCTCATTTTAAGAATTTAAACCTCCATTTTTTGAGTTAATGAAGTATTTTACTGGTTTTTAACCTTATCGATATCGCGAAAAAATCCTTATGATAAACCTAATTTATCATAAAAGAAGCCATGTTTTAGGAAAAAACACAAGCGGATGATTGAAACATGAACACCTCAGTCCCCCTTGATCATCCTTTGCTGAAGCTACGGATGACAGGCGAGGGGATAAGACAATGCTCCCCTTCGGAAGGGGAGATGTCCGACGCAGAAGGACAGCTGGGTTTTTAATCATATTAAACATCCGTGTATTGGAAAATTACATAGGGAGATGATTAATTGCTAAACCCCCTTTCATTCCCCCTTACCAAGGGGGACAAAGTAATGCTCGCCTGCCTGCACTACCGAATCCGGCAGCTGCTGGAAATGGCGTGTCAGGGGAGATGTCCGGCAAACGATGGACAGAGGGGTTTATTATAATAAAGGAAATTTAATCACATGAAAAAAGTCTATTATGTATTCTCAGCGACACAATAAGGATAATATCAATCCGGTTTTAAAGAATCAATATCTGATTTATCAAAACGCAACCGAATATTATATTGTGAAATCTTATTCCATCAATTTCAATATGTCTTTAATTTTAACTAACCCGTTAATTTGTTCTCCAGTGACCTTTTTCCCGAAATCATCATCCAGCAAGACAATTAAGGATAGTTTGGACATTGAATCCCATTCTTCAATATCATCCAACAAAGTATCTTCTGATAATGTTCCTTCATCAAGTTCGAACATCTCTTCCAGTTTTTCCAATTTTTCTTTTGCTTCCATTCTCAAATTCCTTTAATTTTTTTTCTTAATACTATTTATTTTTTTATTTTAAGATTAAAAATATGCAGAACTCTAACTTTTCCAAATAAAAAATTCTCAAGATCCAAAATAGTCTTCTATTTGCTGTAATAATTTTTCTGATTCTTCATCTCTTTTAACGATAATTTTTTGTCTTTCTGATGAAAAAAAATGATATCGAAAAGCCTGACAAGCCAGCTTCAAAGCCTGGAAGAAACTTTTTTTATCTTCCCACCAGGGTTTTGGATGAGCATATTTTGATTTTGGATCCAAAGTTCTTTGATTTTCGGTAATATTCACAGTAAATGTTGACAATCTCTGATTGAAAATCGGTTCAAAAAATTCATTGAATGATTTATCATTAGAAAATAACATCTCAAAATCAGAAACATTTATATCTTCTTCAGGGAAATAACTGGCTATAATGTTCTGCAGCTTATTATTGAACAATAAAGTTGTATTGAATTGATCTAATTCGCCGAATCTGAGAATTTGTTCCAAATATTTATTCAGAGTGTTTATTTTCGGTTTATTTTTGTAATAATTAAACAATTGAGCATATAAGCTGTGCAGAAAAGTTTTCGGATCTCTTTTAATTAAAATTATCTTAAAATGATAACCATAGAGTGAAGCAAATTCAGCTAATCGTTTGAAAGTTCTATTTGCATCAGCAGTATAATAACCGTAAGATAAATAATAAAATGGATCAAATAAAAGCCTGGTAATAGTCTCATGAGATATAAATAATGGATAACTGGTATCAATGTTTCCGAACTGCCGCGTTTCTTCATCATTTAAAAAATCGTTAAATATCTGATAATTTTTACTGCAATATTCTTCACTGCCAAATGATATCGTAGCAATGAACCTGTTCAAAGGACCTAAATTAGACTCTCCTCTAAGCCCATTTTTCCTTCCTAAGTATCGGATATCCTTAAGCTTAGAGAAATAATGCCTTTGCAAGGTAGTTGAGCCTGCCTTAGGATAACCAATATGCAAATAAACTATTCTATTCATAGTATTTAGTCATGCAGATACCGTATTATATTATTTCTTCTTTGCTGCCATTTTCATTCTTTGTTTACCTTGTTTTACAAATCTGTTTCGTTTTCGTACCCATCTAAGAAATAATCATCATTTTTTACAAGAGGATAAATATCCTTAATATTGATATCAGCTGAGATCAAGCTCCAGGATAAGCCCACACCAAAACCACACATCAAAGTTTTTATGTTACGATCTTCGTTTAAATCTCCATATTCTTTGATCAAAGAAATTGGAATAGAGGCAGAACTTGTATTACCAAAAGTGTCTATTGAAATTGGAACTTTATCCATTGGGAATTTAGTTTTCTTAGCAATCTGTTTTAAGATAAAAAGGTTTGCCTGATGCATTACAAGAGAATCGTAATCATCAGGAGTCAGTCCTTTTAATTTCATATAATCTTTCAGCATTTTGGGGACTTCGGAAATCGTAAAATTAAAGACATCAATATCATTCATCAGGGAAACACCTTTCCCATCTGGGTTCCGATAACCTGTAAAAGGCTTAATAATGGCTTTGAAGCCACTGCCATCAGTACAAGATACTGAATCGATATAACTTTCTTCATCGGTTTTCTCAAGTAATGTAGCTGATCCGGCATCACCAAAAAGCATGCGGAAAGCATTGGCAGTCTTAGTTTTAATTTTACGAGATTTTTCTTTTGCTGAGGTATCTCCTGCAAGTAAAAGGGCTTTAGCAATATTAGAAGAATTCATCAAGCTCGCCACGATATTTAAGCCATAAGTATAGCCCGAGCAACCGAGATTGACATCAAAAGCCATACACTCTTTAGAAAGACCCAATCTATACTGTAAAACACACGCTGTTGAAGGAACTGCATAGTCCGGAGATTGAGTTACATAAACAATTGCTCCGATCGATTCCAATTCTATATTTTTTTTTTCGAGTAATTCTCTGGCAGCAGCAAAAGCCAGGTCGGAGGTAGTCTGGAAATCATTTACATTATATCTGCCTTTAACTCCGGTCATGTTACTGAATTTTTCTACTGTTTCCCTGTTATCATCGTTTATAAAGTTTTCAATAGATGTCCAATTGCTGGGAACAGCACCGACAATTGCCGATATCTTAATTTTTTTAAATTCGCTTAATATCATAAAAATACTCCTTAAAAATCATGAAGATGTGTAACCACCGTCAACGGGTAACTGAGTTCCCGTGACAAATGCTGAAGCATCACTGAGTAAAAATGCAACAGCATTGGCTACATCTGTTGTTTCACCAATTCCTAAATACTGTCTTTTCAAGATTGTTTCTTCTCCAACACCGGATTTTCTGGAATAAGATCTATACATTTCTGTATTGATCATACTGGGCAATATTGTGTTTACTCTGATCTTCTTACCAGATAGCTCTTTAGCTAAACAACGCATAGATCCATCCATAGCAGCTTTAGAAGCAGCATAAGCTGTCTGAGCGGCATTCCCTTTTATTGATGCAATAGATGACAGCCCAACAATACTTAATCCCGGATTATAATTACCCTTCTTGGAAATAATTCGTATCAATTCAAAAAAAGCGTAGAAATTGATCAGCATTACTTCATGTACGCGATCAAATTTATACATTGCCAGAGGTCTGTTTGTTGAAACACCGGCACAATATGCTAAACCGTCCAAACCATTATTTTCCAGAACAATTTTATTTATCAAATTCTCAATTCCCACAATCTCAGTCAAATCAAAGCAATAATATCTATTCTCATTCCCATCGCAAAACCTGAGAGTTTCTTTTAACTTTTCCTCATTTCGGGCAACCAGAACTACTTTTGCTCCGAGTTTACTTAAATGAATTGCCGTTTCTCTGCCGATACCGGATGAGGCTCCGGTAACTAAGATCAGTTTTCCTGTTAAATCCATAGGGTTAATCATCCACACTCCTCAAGATCATTGTATAGAATTTTTCCTGTCTCATTTTTGGGAATTTCAGCAATCACTTTTATCTTAAATGCATCAGGAAAGAGATTTGTCTTTTGAATAACAAAATCTAAAACGTCCTGAGATTTATTTTCTTCTGTAATATGAATAAACATTTTTTCATCCGTACCGGAACAGGCACACTCAATGTTGAAGTGATTTCGGATTAAATTTTCGACTTCATCGAGACTGATTCTAAAGCCGTAGAGTTTGAGAAATCTGCTTAATCTTCCGATAATAAAGTAGTAACCTTCAGAATCTCTTTTTACTAAATCACCGGTTTTTAAAACACCCAAGCGCTCATCAGCTTTAACTAAATCTTCAGAACAGTATGCATAACCCAAAGTAACATTTTTCCCTTTATACACCAATTCGCCTTGAGTAACTGGTTCATCAATGGTATTTCCCTCGGCATCTATTATACTCAATTCACCATTGGGGATCGCTTTACCGATACTGCCAATTTTCTTTAAAGCAAAGTCTGGCTGAAGATAAGCCATTCGAGCTGTTCCTTCAGTCTGCCCATAAGTGGCAATGAATTTCTTACCTGTGTCTCTGGCGTATTGGGCAAATTCAAAAAAAAGTTTTTCGCTTAATTTACCCCCCCCCTGAGAAAGGATCTTCAAATGAGGTAAATTCATTCTGAAAAATCGTAGTTTATGAAGGATTTCAAAACTGAAGGGAACACCAGTAAATGAGGTAGCTTCATTATCTTTGACGAAATCCCAAAACTTCTTTTCTGTTAATGCCGATTTGATAAGCAGAACTGTTGCCCCGGCATATAAAT
Organism: Ignavibacteriales bacterium; assembly: GCA_016929735.1. Lineage (GTDB taxonomy): Bacteria > Bacteroidota > Ignavibacteria > Ignavibacteriales > Melioribacteraceae > JAFGPR01. The sequence goes on from JAFGID010000301.1 coordinate 33,618, forward strand.
GGCTCATAACCACCGACAAACCCATTGTGTATTGGATCGGCAAGAATGCAATCGCTTTGTGATTCTCGTCTAATTCAAATAATTCTGCCACATTTTCGGCACTGAAACTCAGGTTTTCGTAGCTATGCCTGACCAGCTTTGAACTGCCGGTAGAACCTGATGTCGGTAGCAGTAATGAGAGTTCATCATATAAGGGAGTATCCTGAAATTCTGTCTTAAATAATACATAATTGAAATATTCAAATATGTTTGCATATTTTTGGTTCAACATTTCATTATTTTGAGCCCAGATAAATTCAGGCTTATAAATATTTATCAAACGATCGAGTAATTCTGAATTTATATTAGAGCTTAAAAGCAAGGGAACAATTCTATTGGATACGGAAGCTAAAAAACCAGATAGGGCTGGCAGGCTGTTTTCTACCAATATAAAAATCAAAGTCCGTTTCTGGATTTTTGAATAGAATAAATTACGGAAAGAAATCAATTCACCATAAGTTGCTTTATTCCCGGAGTCATCTACAACAGCTGTTTTATTTACGTTTTTATTATCAAAATTCAGAAACATTAAAAAACCCTAATTTATAAGATGGTACAACCATCAACACCAATTATCTGTCCCGATATATATGATGACAAATCAGAAGCCAGAAACACACAGGCATCAGCGATTTCTTCTGGTTCTGCTAATCTGCCCATACCAATATTCTCAATTTTTTCCTTGAAACTACTTTCCATAATTTTTTTTAAGCGTTCAGTTGCAACCATTCCTGGCGCAATAGAATTTACTCTAATATTATTTTTCGCTAATTCTTTCGCAGCAGATTTTGTAATGGCAATAACTGCTCCTTTTGACGCAGAATAAGCTAATTGACCGCTAACCCCTTTATCACCTACTATACTTGAGATATTAATTATTGAGCCGGAATTGTGTCTGATCATTAGTTTAGTTACTAACTGAATTAAATTGATCACCGCCATTACATTAATATCAAACATCTCTTTAGTTTTATTTAAATCTATCAATTGTAAAAATTCATAAGTTACTATCCCGGCATTATTAACAAGTACATCAATTTTATTTTGTTCTTTTTTGATTCTTATAACGGCATTTTTAACAGCTTGGTAATCGGTAACATCAAAATAAAGAGGAATAATTTTTGTCTCAAACTTTTCCGAATATTGCGAAGCCCAAACATCAATATTAAAATCGTTAAGGGAATTGGCATAGACGATAGCGCCTTCTTCGGCGAATCTTTCGGCAGTAGACTTGCCGATACCGCTACTGGTTCCGGTTATTAAGCAAATTTTATTTTCCAGTAGTCTATTTTTCTGCATGACAACCTCCAAAGATTAAAAATCTAGATCCAGACATTTTCACATTTCATAATTTACTACAGCTATTGTAATTAATGAATTAGATTTTAACAACATTACCTCCTGATTTAGGATTTATCTCTAAATCTAATATTTAAAAATACTTAGAGCCATTGACTACAACTTACCCAACGGGGAAGGAATATTTCCTTCTCAGGTAATTAAAATCATTTGTTAAGAATATTATTCACCTTTTTCGCCCCATCCGATCTGACCACTCGTGAGTGGTTCAGACCACCTTCCCCCAAAGGGAGAAGGGGATGTATTCTCCCCTCTCCGGTATTGGAGAGGGGTTGGGGTGAGGCAAAACAACACACTATTTTCTGCTTATTATGCAGAACTCATTAAAAATCTACTTCGTATTTTTTTAACATTTCAATGCCTTTTATATATGAACTGAATCCAAGGATATCTTCAGTCTCGAGAAAAATATCAAATTTATCTTCTATTGCGGTGATCAAACTCATGTGCCCGATAGAGTCCCATGTTGATACGGAACGAATTTTCAGATCTTCATTCAGTTGGTTTTCATCTATTTTCAGTATTTCCATAAATATTTCATTATATTTCTTCAGGTTATCCATTATGTTTCTCCTTGTTATCAAAGTAGCTTGAAATATCTATTTTATAATAATCGTCTGTAAAAATAAGAGGATTTATATCATCAGAATCAATTTTCACATCAACACATCCCCAAGAAAGACCAATACCAAAACCGCTTAAGAATAATTTAAGTTTTTTACCGGTGGTATTACCGTATCTGTCTGCAAGCACCAAAGGAATTGTGTTACTGCTTATGTTACCGTATCTGTCAATTGAGACATGGAATTTTTCCGGATTAATCTTCATTCTCTTAATCAACTGTTTAAGAATAAACAGGTTTGCCTGATGAAAAGCAAAGCAGTCGTAATCATCTACAGTTTTATTGAGATAATTCAGAAAATCTTTCATCTGCTTGGGAACATCAGATATGGTAAAATTAAAGACCTCTAAACCTTGCATATAAGTGTTATATTTTGATCTTATGTTGTCGTCACTACAGACAACTTCTTCTCTTGAGGCATTGATATTCCTGAAAGCACCTGCCGGTACTATAATTGATCTGAATCTATTACCATCGGATCTAATAGTGAAATGAGTTTCTACAGATGAGTCATTTTTTTTTAAAAAAGTAGCAGTTCCGCAATCTCCAAAAAGCATAAAGGAAGATCTGTCCTGCGGTGAAATAGTCCTTGCCGAAGTATCTCCGGTAACCAATAATACATTATCAGAATCTGAGTTGTTTAAAATTGCATAAGCTGTAAACAGCCCGTTAATATAGCCCGAGCAGCCAAGATTAATATCGAAACAGCCACATTCTTTTTTAAGTCCGAGTCGATAATGAATAATACTGGCTGTAGCCGGCAAGCGATAATCCGGTTTTCCAGTTACAAAAATGAGGTTATCAATATTTTCAATAGGGATAGATTTTTTATTAATCAAATCTTTCGCGGCTTCATAACCCAGATCGCCTGCTGTTTGATTGCTGTTTGCCCTGCAGATGCTTTTCACACCGGTAATTTCGGAGAATTTTTTGATGGTTTCCTCTCCGAATTGAGGAATAAATGTCTCTACTGTTAATTTCTGGGTTGGCAAAGCAACAGAAATGCCAGTTATGCCAATATTATTGAAAGTACTTATTATCATAAATTTTATTTAACTATTGACTTCAAATCTATATCGCCATCTGGGTAAAAATCATCAGAAAAAGATACATCCATAATTGAGTTTTTACTTAAAGCGAAATCGATTAAACCCCAGGAAAGGCCGGCACCAAATCCGCAAGCTAAGATTCTATGAGTCTTATCTTCAAACAAATCGAGATTTGAAGAAATCGAAACAGGAATAGAAGCAATGCCGCTATTACCAAAAAACTCAATTGAGTTTAATAATTTTGTCTCGGGGATATTAAGTTGTCTTGCTATTTGATTTAACAATTTTCTACTTGATTGGCTGAAACTGAAATAATCATAATTATCAATTGTCTGATTGCTCTCTTGTAAGTATTTTTCAACTGCTTCAGAGATTTGTTCAGTAAAAAATTCATTGAACTCTTCTTCGTGAAGTATCAGATCTTCTGTTAAGAAATTTTTATTTACAGAATAACTTATCGGATGCCTGAAACAACCATAAGGAACTATTTCAGTTTTAAAATGTCTGCCGTCAGAAAATGTCTTGAGTTTCATTTCCTCAGAATTTTGATTTTTTTTAAATAAAATTGCAGCAGCTCCATCACTAAATAATGTGTAATTAATAAGACCCTTGCTATTTATTAATTTCGTCATTGTATCGCCGACAATTAGAAGAGCATAGCTTTTATTGATCGAATTCAGAAGAGAAGAAATTACTTGTACTCCGTAAATAAAACCTGATTCTGATATATTAATATCATAGACTAAACAATCCAGGGATAGGCCTAATCTACTTTGTAAGACAAAGGCAGTCGAAGGAATCGGATAATCAGGAGTTGCCGTACAAAAGATTAATACACCTACATCCTCAGAATCTAAATTTGTGGATTCTAAAATTTTTCTAGCTGCAATAAAACCAAGATCTGCTGCGGTTTGTTCTTGTCTTGTTCGATAAACAAAGCTAACATCAGCTTTTTCGTTGGTAATTTTGTGCCCCTCCGGCGGTAATGCACATGATATCTTGTTAATTTCAATATTACTAAATTTATATACGGACAATAATATCTCCCGTATGTCTACAATTCAAATTCTTCAAAATGCCCCGGGTAAATTTTCATTCCTTTAGGCAATGATTCCAGAAAAGGTTTGCTAATACTTTCATAAGATCTTTTACTTCCGCCTTTTAGTTTAGTAACTACAGGATAATCTTTAAGTAACGAGTCCCCGGAAAATAGACAATCATTATTTAAAATAAGGCAACAACTGCCCTGGGAGTGTCCGGGAGTTTCATACATTATAATATCCATCCCTTCCCAATTTAGTATCAATTTTTTATTGAACACTAGATCTGCGCTCGTAGCATAAGGTTTAACATCTTCAACCTTGAGGGCAGCTTTATCTTGCGGTATCATCATTGCCAGGGCTTCAAAATATTTGGAAAAATTTGCAGAAGGATCCTTAATTAATTCTCCGCATGTACTACTGCAGACTACTTTTGTTTCAAATTTCTTTTTCAAGAAATTAACACCACTTATATGATCATAATGTTCATGGGTAAGAAAGATATAATCAAGGGAGAAGTTATTGTCTAAATAATCCTTAAAGGTGTCTTCATCTTCAAAGGGATCTATTACAATAATGCTCTTCTCATTCTCTATGATATACATATTTGAATAAAGAAGATGTGAGCTGAATCTGTTTATCCTCATCATATATCAATAACTTTTGCAGGATTACCAAATACTTTCGTTCCGGGTTTTACATTGCGGATAACAATGCTTCCTGCACCAATAAAAGCATCATCTCCAACAGTTTTACCTGGTAAAATTACCGAGTGGCAACTCACAAAAACTCTTTTCCCGATTTTTACATTCCCAAGGATACCGCATAAACTACTAATTGTGGAAAACTCGCCAATTACGCAATCATGGGCAATATCAGTTTTCAGGACAAAGACAAAATCACCGATTTGAGCATTTGAACCAATAGAAGCATAGGGATACATAACAACACCTTCTCCTATCTTTGAATAATCAGTAATAGCTACGGTAGGATGTATAATCCTTTCAAATTTTGCCCCACGATCCTGCAGTTTTCTTACTACGTATTCTCTTCCTTTAGGATCTGCAATTGCAGCAACAAAAACTTCATTTTCCGCAGGGATCCAATCATTAATCGTTCCAATGATTCTAAAATCCCCATTCGTTAGTTTTTCAATATCTTGTCCTGTATCTGCAATAAAACCTTTTATATTCCATCGTTGTTCAATTTGATTAAGTGTTTTTACATATGATAGAATTTCTCGGGCTGCATTACCGGCTCCGGCAAAAATCAGATCCTTCATGAAATTCTCCCGAAATGACTTTCATTTATTTTTGGATTAGTAATTTTCATGGGTGTTGTATCAATCTCTTTAAAAATTCCAATCTGCATAGAGTGACGGGTGTAAATAAGCATAGGAATAGCCTCTGAATGCGTTAACAGGCTCTGTGACCACAGATATGCGCATTAATTCAGCGTATTTATAAAGTTTAAGATATTGTTTCCTGATATTCACCTGAAGCATTGGTAAAAGCAATTATCACTTTTTCGATTGATTTTTAAAATTCGATAAATTACCCTTCTTCCTGCTCAGGTTTTATTTTAAACAAATATCTTATATTTTTGATCTTATAATTTCAATTACTCTACCGATATCTTTATCTTCCAATTCTGGATATATCGGCAGACACAGTACTTTTTCTGCTATTTTATTAGCAGTCGGGAGATTTTCAATTCTGGCAGATGGCAAAGAGTGATAGGTTGAAAAATTTGAGATTAACGGATAAAAATAACGACGTGAGAAAATGTTGTTTTCTTTTAAGAGATCATACAGCTCATCTCTGCTTAGACTATATTTATCTTTATCAATCAAAACGGGGTAGTATGAGTAATTGAGATCTATATCATTTACTTCAGCCTGAATTGTAATCCCATCAACGTTTTTCAATTGACTTGAGTAAAGCTCTGCAATTTTACTTCTTTTTTTTATATTTTTTTCAACATATTGTAATTGAAGTAAACCAAAAGCAGCTTGAATTTCATTCATCTTACCATTAATTCCAATCTGGTTAACTTGTGTTTCATTTACAAATCCAAAATTTTTCAGCCTGTCAATTTTTCCTTTCATTTCTTTTGAATGGCATACTATTGCACCGCCTTCAAACGTGTTAAAAACCTTGGTCGCGTGAAAACTTAGAACAGAAAGATCTCCCCAGTTTAAAATGCTTTCTCCTTTTTTTTTCACATTAAACGCATGAGCGGCATCGTAGATTACTTTTAAATTATTTTTTGCTGCTATCTGTTCTATTTCGTCATTATCACAGGGATTACCATAAACATGTACCGGCATTATAGCAGTTGTTTCGGGTGTTATCAATTTTTCAATTTTATCGGGATCCAAATTAAAAGTCTGGGAATCAATATCACCGAAAACTGGTTTACAGTTATTCCAGACAATAGAATTTGCAGTTGCTACAAAGCTGAAAGGTGTTGTTATAACTTCGCCAGAAATATCTAATGCTTTTAAAGCAACCATTAAAGCGATAGTACCATTATTGAATAAGCTGATCTGCTCTACTCCCAAAAAAACAGCTAATTCTTTTTCCAACTGTTGATGAAACTGTCCGTTATTAGTGAGCCATTTCGATTTCCAGATTTTTTCAAGATATGGCATAAACTCTTTTACTTCGGTTAGTGAGGGTCTGGTAACTGGAACTATTTTACTTTTATCATTTTCCATAATTTGATTTTCTTAATTTCGAATTATTATTAAGTTTTATTATTTTGATTGATCTTATGATGTAATGAAGCGTATATATCCGTTATGAAATTCTAACTTATCAACCATTAATTTGCAGTAAATACCTAGCTATTTCATTAATAATAGTATTATTTTTGTTAATCATATTTAACTATTTGGCAGTATCTGAAAGGCGTTTTATATACATCCCATATTCACTTTTGCCGTAGCGTTTCGCATTTTTCAGCAAAATTTCTTTATCAATCAAACCATATCGATAAGCAATCTCCTCTAAACAGGCTATTTTTAGTCCTTGTCGCTTTTCAATAATTTCTACAAACTTCCCTGCTTCCAGAAGTGTTTCATGAGTTCCGGTATCCAGCCAGGCGGTTCCCCGTCCTAAAGGTGTTAATTTCAACTGACCTCTTTTTAGATATTCCTGATTAACCGAAGTAATTTCCAATTCTCCCCGGTCGGAAGGTTTTAATTTTTTTGCTATATCAACTACCTCATTATCATAGAAGTAGAGCCCCACCACAGCATAATGAGATTTGGGCTTTTTGGGTTTTTCTTCGATAGAAAGAACATTAAAATTATTGTCAACTTCAGCCACACCATATCTTTCGGGATCATGTACTATATAACCGAAAATGTTAGCTCCTTTTTCCAAAGATGCTGCTCTTTTTAAAATATTCGGTAAATTCTGTCCGTAGAAGATATTGTCTCCCAAAATTAGACAGACATTTTCATCTCCAATAAATTCTTCTCCTATGATAAAAGCTTGAGCCAAACCATCGGGACTGGGCTGCTCCGCATAAGAAAACATCATCCCTATATTTTCACCAGAACCTAGAAGTTCTTTGAAATTTGGTAGATCATGAGGTGTAGAGATAACTAATACTTCCCTGATACCGGCCAACATAAGTATCGAAAGAGGATAAAAAATCATTGGTTTGTTGTAAACCGGCAAAATCTGTTTCGAAACAGAAAAAGTAAGTGGGTGCAACCGTGAGCCAGCACCACCGGCAAGAATTATTCCTTTCATATATAGAAATCTCCAATCTTATTTGTTTTGCTAAAATTCAAGTTGTACTTACCTGATTTTACTTATACAATATTATTTTTCTCATTCAAGAAAATTACTCTATTTGATTAAACAATCATGTTATCAATAAAAAAAATATCAACTTAATATCAATAATTTACCAATATTCACAACGATTTCAGCTGCGACAATAATAAAATCCGTCTTATCTTAGTTTATTATAATAAACCAATTTGCTTCTAGATATTTAAATGCGCAGCCTAATCAAAGTTACGCATTTAGTTATCCCCGCACATTCTTCCAGTTAAGAGAATTCTAGGCCAGATATTAAATCAATCAGGGATTTTTCATTTACCCCTCGATACCTGCTTCAGATAGCATATTATGAAAAAAACTTTCGATTAACACTCTATTATCACAATTTGGATGTTCTTGTACGATTTTTTCAAAAACTTGATCCAATGTATAACAATCTTTGAAATAATTATCATTAGCTATTATATACTCATTTCCAGTATTGCAAAATCCTGAGTTATGCAAAATAAATAAATTGTTATTAAAAAAGTTATTATAACTTAGGATGATTAGAGTATAATATCCGTATGAATAATTTGAAAACTGGTATACTCCGATATTACCATTTAAATTATTTAATTCTATGACCATATTGGTTGTTTGAGGACTTGTGGATCCTGTCAATTTTATATCCTTCGATAAATTATCAAATTCATTATGCGATACAACACCTAACATATCCCATAATTCTATTCCATTATTATTCGAAATAAAACAGTTATTATTAATGCTACCCCTAAAATTATCTTTAACCCTTGAACCGTTCGTACATTTAAATGCAATGCTATAATTTATAAAGCCATCATTTATATTACTATAATATAAACCACCGACATTGTCTCCCCAACAATTCCTAGCAAGCAAATTACTACAATTTGTTAAATCAACATTTAAACTATGAAATCCACAACTTCCATTTTGGAAGATACTATTTTCCATATTTAAATTATTAACCCCATTCATCAAACAAGTATTCCCCCAATCCCATTTTCCCCATTCTATCAAATTATCTTCTACGAAAGAAATATTAGCAAGTTCCATTAAAAAATAAAGTTCTAATTCGTTAAGTCTCTGGTTGCTGGTTACTGCTTGCTGGTTAAAGCCATCATTACTGGTCACCCAAAACATGTTACCTTCTTCCCCCTGGGCTGAAAAATCGCCAAAGATCTTAAAATCACAGCCGGGATTGATACGCACTACGGCACCGGGCATAATTGTGAAGCTGGTACCGGGAACAAGATTGGTGTTACCATCAACTACAAGATGATTATATGTGTCCACTGTGATATCCGAGTTCCAGTCTCCGCTTATATGTAATTCCGGATAAAGTGTTATCGCAGTAGCTACTTCATTGTCTCCTTTATCAATTTGAATTTCATACAAATATCTGAATCCCCAGCCTTGTTTGATCGCAACAAGGTTATATTTACCGGTTGAGATGTCTTTGAG
>JAFGID010000302.1 GCA_016929735.1 Ignavibacteriales bacterium
TTACTTGTCCGCATTTCATAACTGGGTTGTGTAATCGAATTATTGATTTTGAATTTAAATCAATTACACTGGGAATTTGCATTCCATTTTCAATTAATTTGAAACCTACTTTATTTCCATCTTTAGATATTTGCAAATAATTACCACATCCAGGAGCAGAAACTAATTCCTCTAGTTTTTCATCCTGAAAGAGATAAATCGTTGAAGACATTTCATCAGTAAAGATATAACCGTGTGGAGTTGAACTTAGATTAAAAATTTGTGAGAATAAACTGCTTGATAAAATAATTATTGATAACAAAAATAAATACATTTTTTTCATAAATATTCCTAATTTTATGCCGCAACGGACACTAAAAACACTTAGTAAACTAAGTGCTCTTAATTGTAATAAATTTAATCGCTATTTAAGAAGAATCATTTTCATTCTTGAGACAAAATCATTTGCTCTGATTTCATAAATATAAACACCCGAAGCCAAACCACTTGCATTGAAATTAAATGAGTAATTACCTGCATTCATTTGCTCATTTACCAACACAGAAATTTCTTGTCCAAGAATATCGTAAACTGTTAGTTTAACATTTGACATTTCAGGAATTGAAAAACTTATTGTAGTTGTAGGATTAAATGGATTAGGATAATTTTGCTTTAATGCATATTGAGTCGGAATTTTATTGTCTATTAGTTCAATATCAAGTAACCCTTCGAACACATCAAATACCTTCGACATTATTGCAATTCTATTTGCTTCAGGATATACTGTCTCAAATGGGAATCCGAAATGAACGATTGCACCGGGTTGAGACCCACTAGGAAATGTTCCTTGAAATACTATTCCTGCTCCTCCGTTTGAAATATCAACATTTTTATATTTTAGAATGTTAACAGAACCACCATTCTTTAAAATAGCATCAGGCCACGATACATTAAAAGTTCCGTGTGAGCCATTATCAAAACTAAAATCACTCAATCCATTAAAAAGTCCTCCACCAATAGTTTCAACGTTATAGTATGTATTAGAGGCACCCAAAGGTGCATCGGCTACATAAGTTGATTTCAAATAATTATTGTAAAATGAAATATCGCTTGGGGATGATACTCCACTTCTTCCTAAGTCCCAACCAATTTCAGAACCAGAAACCAACAATTTACCACCTGCTTTCAAATAGTTAGATACAAGAGTTTGTTCTGTAGAGCTGAAAGTTTCATCTGCTGTACTTTCATCACCTAATATCCATATAACAATATCAAAATCATCTAGATTAACAAAACCATCTATTACGGTCTCGTTCAAACAATGAGAAAAAGCATAGCTCCTATCGCGAATTGGTACAGCACAAAATCTGACATAATCGCGTCGTGTATTTGTCCCTCTATCAAAACCATCAACTACAAGAACTGAATTATTAGAACTACTTGGAATACCAGCATAAACATCCTGAGTTACCGGTGTTTCACCTCTATAATTCCACGCTGATAATTTGAAATAATAAATTGTGTTTTCAGTCAATCCACTTACAATCATATTATGCGAATCAGTAGAATCATAAAGAGAAAAATTAGTGCCATCTGTGCTTCTGTAAACAATAAACTTTTCTGTTCCAAAAATAGAATCACATTCAATCTTTAATGAATTAGCATCATTCTGAAGAACTCTGATATGTGTAGGAGCAGAAGTTAAAAGCGGAAGGGGTATATCTACCGTATCTGTTTCAACTGAATTTGACATATCCGATTCATTCCAATATCTATTTAAACAAGTTGCATAGTAGTGGTAAGTTCCATAATAATGCCCGACATAATCGAATGTTTCGTCAAAAGTGAATGTTGTGTCACTAAAATGAACACTAACAATTTCATCGTTATTAAGATTAAAAGAAGCATCATCTGAACGATAAATTGCAAACCAATGGTTTTCTGTAATTAAAACATCTGGAGTAACTGTTATTTGATAATGCAAAGAATCAATTTTTTGTAAAGAAACAACTGGAGCTGCCGGTATACTCACTGTATTTATTGGTCTTATTTTTGTTTTACTTGTAAAAAATTTATTTCTTGCTTCATCCCAATAATTATTATTCTCCCAACTTGCATAACTGAAGAATTGAAATCCATCGAGCCAATTCTCTTTCCTACATTCGCTTACAATACCTTCATGATTTTCCCAAGGAGTGATTAAGTAAGAACCAGGCCCCACAGAGTAAAGTCTGTTCGAATCCAAACCCGCGGTTATATTTGGTTTCCAATCTGAATTAATTGCTGAGACTAAACTTGTTCCAGTCATCCAATGGTAGTGCATTGGAGTAAGCTGGTCAACATAACCTTGATTAAACCATAGAGCTGCATCCTGATAAACAACATAATATCCATTCCAACCCCAGTCGCCTCCTGTCTTATATTTACCTAAAGCAGCCGGTGTTAAACGAACCCATGGCTTTATTGACTGAATTGAATCATGTAATACACGAACAAATTCTGTGGTTGACCATCGCCACCAATTTTCCCATGAAGTATGACCTGTAGGTATTCCATCATCATACATATGTTTATAATCCCATAAAAATCTGTTTACATCAACATAATCGGGTTTGAAATCTTTTTCACCAATAAACTGACCATCCAACCGGGATAATTCTTCCTCAACTGATATGGATCGTAAAGTCAACATATCACTTTTATCATATTCACTCCACCTGACATAATCAAGATGTAATCCATCTATATCGTAATTTCTGACAATTTCCATTGCCACATTAATTGTATATTCCCTCACTTCCTCAAGCCCAGGAGATGCACTTCGAGATTTTGTCATAATCGTACTATCGGCAGTAACACAAATCCATTCTGGATGTGTAGCAGCAATTGTTCCAGAATATGTAGAAGATACATTAAATACATTAAACCAAGCATGCAATTCCATTCCTCTTTTATGTGCTTCTTCCACTGCAAATTCAAGCGGGTCGAAACCGGGATTTGTATACCCTAAATAAAAACCCCATGGTTCGTATGAAGAATTATAATATGCGGTTCCACTTTGCCTTACTTGAAATAGAACGGAAGTAAAGTTTGCAGATTTTAAGTCATCAAATATTTTACAAATCCTATCCTTCTTCTGCTGGACGGTGCTACCTGAAATCCATTCCCAAGTAACAACCCATATAGAACGAAACTCTTGATTATTTGTTTGCCCAAATACAATTGGACATAAGAAAAGAAGTACCAAAAAAATAAGAATTACCTTTTTCATAATGTGATTCCACTTAATTATTTGTAATATTGTTTTTTAAAACCAATCATTTCTCCTCTGCGAAAAATGACACGGCGAATAAATGCATATATAAATCCAATTCCGTAACCTAAAATTTGGACTGGTACTATTATTGGTATATAAAAAAATACACGATAATCTTTATACTTAAAAATTCCGTGAATTGCCATAAAAATTAAAATCCCAATTCCAACAAGTAAAACTGGTAAAAATATTTTTGGTAAACATATAGACAACAAAATTATGAGAATTGCTGTTATCGTCCCAATTGTAGGGAAGAAATGGACAAACTCTAACATACCTCTATCAATTTTGTAAAGATTAATTCTTGCTACTCCCCAATTAAAAACCTGCTTGAAAAATTTTTTTATTGAGATTCTTCTTTTATGATAAACTATTGCTTTCTCAATTTTTATCACAGGTTCGCCTGTCGAAATTACACGATGACTAAATTCAATATCTTGTCCGTGACGTAATTTACCCATCCCACCAATTTTCTTAACAATATCAGCTCTTACCCCCATATTGAAACTACGAGGATAATATTTAGAAATTTTTGTTTTCGAATGCCCCCGAATTCCCCCAGTTGTAATGAAAGATGTCATAGAATAATCAATAGCTTTTTGAACAGGAGAAAAATTTGACAACACCTTATCAGGTCCACCAAAACCAGCGGGATTAAATTCTTCAACACTTTTCTTTATTTCCAATAACCAAGATTCATCAGCAATGCAATCGCTATCAATAAAAACATAATACTTACCTGAAGCATTTGCCATTCCAAGATTTCTTGCTTCACCTGGTCCTTTGTGTTCTTGTTTAAGGAA
>JAFGID010000036.1 GCA_016929735.1 Ignavibacteriales bacterium
AAGAACCCAAGCTAAATAACGAGGATGAACAACATCATTTTTCACTCGAACTACGCCACAATGGTCTGTTGGGTAAAATGGTTTATTGGCAGGCATGTAATTAACCATCCAATCCCCGTCAATGCCCCAAATTACAGAAGATTTGCTAAAATCTTTTAAAAGTTCCTTTTTAATAAAACCGAATGGTTCAAAAACATTAGCACTATAAACAGGTATTCCTTCTGATTGCTCAATTTCTTTTTGTAAAACTCGCTTACCTATCGATAAATCAAAAATTCGTGAATCACTCAGCCTTAATATTTTACTAGCTTGATTAAATGCTGAATTAAATTCATTTTCAATTTCTTTTTTTACTTCATCAACAGCTTTCCTTGCCTGTTCCGATTGCTTGACAATTATCTCACATTCCTGAACAATTTTTTGCTGTATGTTTAAAGGCGGTAATGGAATTAGTAGCCCTGAGTACATTTGTCCATTAATATTGGGCTGAGATGTGCCTGTTTGTGTATGTTTAACCCATTGCTTATAGATTTTTGTATTAGTAAATTCATTCAAAAATTCAGGCAATAACTTAGATTTATTAGTTCTAAATCTAATAAGATAGCCTGCATATATCGCTTTTCCATAACTTGTTTTATATAAAAATGTCTTACCTACAGTATTGCCTGACCTGGCAAATAAAAAATCGCCATCTTTTAAGATATACTGTTCTTCTATATTTTTTGCAGTTTTAAAATCATCAAGTAAATATCCATTTTCATCAATATCAGTTATTCGTATATATCGATAATCATTTTTTGGATTTCCGTCTATTGCACTTTCATTAGCACCATATTGAGGGTCTTCACAAACGGCACCTAATTTAACTAAATCCCATTTTGTATCAATAGTAATTGTTTGCTTTGGTGCAAGAGAAAAGGCTTTATTAAAATCCTTTCGGGAGAAATCAAGAATATCCATTAAACTGGTATAATTTATTAAACCGCCAATATTATCAAATCCTTTCAAATCAATATCAGGTTTTACACCATTAAAATTTTGCTGAATGAGGTAATTAATTTTTTTATAATTTTGAGCATTTTTAGGATCGAACAAATCGGTAATAATGTCATTAACTGTACTGCCTCCATTATAACGTATTCCTTCGCTACCTTTTGCACCGCTCCATTCGTAGCCTAAAAACTGTTTTACTTCTTTATTTCCACTTGGGCATTTTACAACGAGTACTTTCTGCTTATTTTCATAAGCTAGCATAAAATAATATAGCTTGTCTTTTTCAATTGCGAAGAGGTAGTTTATTAAACGCTTGTTTAATTCTGTTTTCTGTTCTTCTTTTGATAGTTTTTTGAATGCTGTCTTTGTTTTCAAGTTTTTAATTTCAGCACTGTTGTCAAAGTATGTTTTGTATTCTTTAAAAATATCAGTTTTTAAAAGTTCATCAAGTAATCCGATTGTCTTAGGCGTAATTCCAAACAATTTTTTATATTCTTCAAAGGGCAAATCCGTATGTTCACAATATTTTTTTATAAGATATAAATCCTGATATTCGGTCAAATTTTGGTCGTTCTCTTCTATCCCTTCAAAATAATCTTCTACACGGTTTCGATAATGTTCAGCAGGTTCGGGTTTTTGAGGTTTTCGGCGAAGGAAAAGGACAACGGTATTTGTTCCAGTTTTCCCAAATGTCCCACTACCAAGTTCTACAATAGAGATAATATCGAAATATTTCAATATAATTTCACGAGTCATAATATGAGTACTGTCGGAATTTGAAAGCACAGAAGAAGGAACTATGATCCCAACCGTTCCGTTTGGCGCCATCAATTGTTTTGCTCGCTCAATAAAAAAACACTGAATATTGCTTGTATTGCTTTTATACCCTGTTGTTTGTATCAGTTCATATTGGTCTTTTTGTTTTTCTGAAAGATTGTGCAAAAATCCTTCTACCGCAAATGGAGGATTAGCGACTAAAACATCAAAGCTTTCATTTTTTATTTGTTGTATTTCAGTCAGAGCATCTTCTTCTACAATATTTATCTGGTCTTGCCCATACATATACGCTGAAACTTTAGCAACTTTAGCTAAACGATCTTCTTTTTCAATCCCAAAAATATTTTTATAATAATCGCCTGGTTCAATCTCTTTGTATTTCTTTAACAAAGGTCTTATTTGGTGAGCATATTCGGTAAGAAAATGTCCTGCCCCGCACGCATAGTCAATGGCACGCAATGGCTCAGAGCTCTCTTGTATTTTGGTTTCTAAAGGCAACGACATTACAATAAACTTGCAGATAGGAAGCGGTGTAAAAAACTGTCCTTCGGATTGTTTAATACTGTTGTCGAGAAAATATTCGAACATATCACCTAAAAATTGGTTTTGCTCCTTCGTTTTTAAACGTAAACTTTGCCACATTTGCACAATTTCAACCAATACTTTTGCATTTTTATTGAAAAGCCGTTCGTTATGAACATTGATAAATGAAAATGCATTGTTTGAAAAGAATTTCAGTTTACGAAAATATTCTTGTATAGTTTTCTTTGTAGCGTTACGTTTATTTTTAACCGTCCAAAATGCATTATCTATCTGGTCGTTGCTGATGTAAGTTATCTCATCGTCAAGAAATTTTTTCATTCCAACTTGATATAGATTTTGCAAACGGTCAACAAAATCGAAATAATTATCGTATGCAATTCCTTTCCAAAAAAATTTTAAATCGGTTTTGTTCTCCTCCTCATCAACAATTTTAGAAAGGAACAGATTCACTAAAACCTCAAAAGCAGTTTCTTTTCGGGCAATATTATGTTGACGAAGAATGGTTCGGAAACGATGATATTTTCCCTCTATGTCTGTTTCAGCAATTGGTCGTGTATCTATATCAAGCGTATATTTGCTTTTCCCAATTTGATAAGCTTGGATATTATGCTCAAAAATTCCTGTTTCTGTGTATTCTTGTTGATAGGTTTCTTTCCAGACCTCATAACGATTTTTTACATTTGAAGCTTTTTTGTACGTTTTGGGCTTTTCAAGTTTTTCTAATAACTTCTCATTATCTTTGTGGGAAATAATACGTTGTTGCATATTTAGAGTATTGTTTTTGTCATCAAATTCGCTGGCGTATAGACAAAGAAACTCAGTTTCAGAAATCTGTTGTGCATAGCTGAATAACTGCCCTCCGTCTTCAAGTGTTTCTCTCCATGCTTTTGTAAATTCTTTATCATACGTTTTACATTCAATTAATAGCATAGGTTTTTTATTATGATCTTTCACCAAAATATCAGCACGTCCTCCGCTTGCTCCATGTCCAACTTTCCATTTTGGCTCAAGTTCAAGATGCTCAGGTTTGTAACCTTTTTCTAAAAGCCTATTCACGCATTCAAACACAACCGCATTTTCAGCTTGTGAAAAATTACAAGTTTGCCTTTCGTTTACGATTAATCCAGCAATTTCAGGATAAACCAATTGTTCTATGACGAAATCAACTTCTAGGAATACCCCATTTGCCTCAAAATCTTTCCTGAAAAGTCTTCCTTTTTCTTCAAATTTCAGGTATCGGAGCATAGCTTTAAAATTTTCTTTGTTTATCATTTATCCGCTTTCATTTATAGGTCGAAAAGTACATTAGCATTTTACTTTGGATCGCTTCCATAATAGCAAAATATATAAAAAACTTCAATATAATTTTTATACACACAAATTTCAATATATGCATTACTCTTGTTTATATGGCTAAAAAAATCTTTTTGAATTCAGATATTTTTCTGTTAATATATCGATTACTAAAATAAAAGGGCGAAAAATTTGCACCCATAATTTGAAATTATAAATTGTC
>JAFGID010000303.1 GCA_016929735.1 Ignavibacteriales bacterium
ATTTGTTTTGTTATTTTTGATTGTCAAATTATTAGTTTTTATTGTGAACAATTATAAATTAACAATTCAATACGACGGAACGGATTTTGCTGGTTGGCAGATTCAAAAGAATGCTCCGACAATTCAGCAAACTATTGTTGATGCAATTCAAATTATTCTAAAGGAAAATGTAAATTTAATTGGTTCTGGTAGGACTGATGCCGGAGTTCATGCACTCGGACAAGTTGCAAATTTCAAAACTGAAAACGCTCTTGATATTCGTTCGTTTCAATATTCTTTAAATTCACTCTTGCCTGAGAGCATTTCCATTCTTAATATGGAAAAAGTTGATGATAATTTTAATGCTCGCTATTCCGCTAAAAGCCGAAATTATTTTTATTTTATCAATTCAATTAAGTCTCCTTTTTATCAAAAATATTCTATGTTTGACAAACAGAGTGAAAAAATTAATGTCGACCAATTAAATGTGCTGAGTAAAATCTTACTAGGAGAAAAGGATTTCACGTCATTTTCAAAGAAGGACGAGGAAAAAGAAAATAAAAATTGCATAATCATTAAAACACATTGGCGTAGAAGTGGCTCATTTTTAATGTTCTATATCGAAGCAAATAGATTTTTACATGGAATGGTAAGAAGCATAGTAGGTACATTGCTGCAGATTGTAAAAGAAAACAAAAACAAAGAAGATTTGACGAATATTTTAAACTCAAAAAATCGTGAGAATGCAGGAATGTCGGTTTCACCCAAAGGTTTATTTCTTTATAAAGTGAAATATTAAAGTAATTTATGAATTGATTATAATATTTTGTTTTTGATTTGTTTTTTGAAATTTATGACATGGTCATGCCTTTGGCGTTTGTAATTTATTATTTGGGTTTTGTAATTTGTATTTATTAAAATATGTGAGGTGTTAAATGCTCGATTTCCGAAATAGAAATGTATTAATTACTGGTGGCACAAGAGGTATTGGTGCTGCTTGTGTGAAATTATTTTATCAAGTAAATGCAAATGTTGCATTTACCTTCAAAACTCAAAAGGAAATCGCTAAGAAAATTTCAAACGAATGTGTTGGTAAAGGGAAAAGTATTTATCGTCAAGTTGATGTTAGTAGCGAACAGGAAATAAATTATGCTGTTGGACATTTTATTAAGGAATTAGGAACGATTGATGTTTTAGTCAATAATGCAGGAATTTGGGAATATGGAGCAGCAGATAATATGAGCTTAGAAAATTGGGAAAGAACGATTAAGATTAATTTGACAAGTATGTTTATATTTACAAAAGCAGTTTTACCACAAATGATAAAAAACAATTACGGTAAAATAATTAATGTATCTTCAACAGCGGGACAGAGAGGAGAGGCGTTTCATTCTCATTATGCGGCATCTAAAGGTGGAATGATTTCTTATACAAAATCTCTTGCTGCTGAATTCGGAAAATATAATATAAATACAAATTGCGTTGCACCTGGATGGGTGAATACAGATATGTGTACAGAAGTATTTAGTGATTTAAGTTATAAGGAAAAAGTAAGAAAAGATATTCCAATCAGAAGAATTGCAACGGCTGAAGACATTGCCGGACCCATTGTATTTCTTGCTTCTGATTTGGCAAGACATATAAATGGTGAGATTGTAAATGTTAATGGTGGTAGCGTGTTATGCGGATAATTTTTTTTCACCGCAAAGTCGCCGAGACGCGGAGATAAATTTTAGAATATGATAAGTAGAACAATTAAAATATTTTTACTATTATTCTTAACTACGATAATAAATGCACAACTAATCAAATTTGGCAGTGCCAAGGGATTATTTATGGATATTGGTGTTGGGGCGAGAGTGCCGGTTGGCGATAATTCAATTATGGAAAATCTTGGTACAGGTGTTCAAATAACTTTTTCATATTCTGATAATAATTTCCTTCCAATATTTATTTATGGTTCAATAGGACACCAACATAATCCCGGACGCCAAAACCTGTATGGCGGTTCTGATTATTCATCTTATTCAGTTAATCAGATTTACATAAATGCCGGTGTAAGATATTATTTCTCACCTTTAGTTGAGAGCGTTGTCCTTCTGATGCCGATTATTGAGGGTGGTATCAACTGGGGTTATTTTATTAAGCAACACGAATTCAAATTAGACAGATACCGCGATGATTATATAGAAGAAACACAAAAATTCGGTTTTCATATTGGTGGAGGCTTCTCAATGTTCTTACTTGATGTTGTTGTTTATTATAATCATTACTATAACAATGAATATATTTCTTTTGACTTGCGTGTACGAATTCCGATATATGTTTCAATTTAAAAATAGAACAATTAAATACATAATTGATGTTCACTATTTGAATAATATATTATTGCAGTCATTCTGAGCGGAGCGAAGAATCTAATTAAAGCGAATTATTAAATTTAATCATTAGGTCTTTTGTCGCTTGACTTCTCAAAATGGCAACGTGTTAATTTTCTGAAGATTTGGAATAATTGAGTAATATTAAATTAAATTATCGAAATGAAAATCCTAAAAGTCATTTACATTTTATTTGGAGTTTGCTTTTTCTTACTTCTTGTGATAGTTGCACTTGATATTTTCAAGGATGACAATACAGCTTCAAAAAATCAGGTTAGAAAAAGCGAAATTGAAAAAGTTGTTCTTAAAAAATTGGATGAATACGGTATTCAAGAAAATTGGATTGACAAGGTATATTTTTCCAACCCGGATTTTGATTCGCTTGATTGTGTTTTCAAAATAAAAATGCCGGAGGATGTGATCGTTCCAATATTTCTCAATGACCTGAATAAAGAATTTTATAAGAAAAATGTTAACATTATTTCTGAAGAAAAAAAAAGTATAACAACATTAAAAATATATTCAAACAACATTCTAAAATTCCAATCGAATTTAACTTATGATAAATCCATAGCAAGGATAAAAAACGTCATAGCTCTTATTGTTTATGGAATAGAAAATTTGTCAGAGAGCGAAAGAGAGATTTTTTTAAATGTTGCTTTCCCTGTTTCGTTTATTTTGCTCCCATCCGTATTATCGGAAACAATCGTTCCGCAAATTAAACTTGCTGATAAAGAATATTTGATAATAATTAATGATGATATCAAAGATGCAAAATATTCTCTTGCGAGTGACTACGAACCCGATATGCTCAGAAAATCAATAAGCAACATTAAACAGACATTCAGAGGAAGCACAGGATTTTTAATTGACGAAAAATCAAAATTATATAATTCGTCTTTTTATAATTTTCTACGGGACGAATTCAAGAAAGCGGAAATAACATTAAAATCAAATTCGATTTATATAACACTTCCTTCAAACGACAAAGATGAGTTGCTTTCAATATTTAAATTTCATTCTTATAATTCTGATGGCAAGAAAACATTTTATTTATCAACAGATGATTTGAATATTTTATTGGATGAAATCGAAAAATATAAAAAGAAAGGAAATTTAGTAGTCCTGCCATCTCAGATATAAAAAAACCGACCACATTGTGATCGGTTAAAACTTCTTCAGTTCACTTTTAATCCTGCTTCTCGTTTTTCTTCTCATGTTTTTCAACAAACTGCTTAATTTCATCAAGATATAGAAGGATAGCGCGTGCTTTAGATACACCAAAAGTAAATGGATATTGCTCGCCGGGACCGGGATAAATTGTCAATATTGGTTTTTCCATATAGGTTCCTTCTTTTGCGGGTATTTTCTCGGGCATTTTATTCCTCCTGTTTTAATAATTGTTCTTTGATTTTCAGGTACTGAAGATTAAGCGAATCCTATAAAAAATCAAATAATTTTATAAATATTATTTATATATATTTAAAATATTAAAAGATTTTATGTTTGGCAATAAGAAAAATCAAAATATTTAATTTTTTTAACAAAAATGTGTGCTAATTATCATTTTATGGCGTTAAAAATTGTATAATTTATCAAATTTCAGAATGACGAGCCTGATTTTGAATCAAACATCTATTCTAATCTTCTGCCATCATAATGATTCTATCGTTCTCTGAAAAGATAACTTTATCGGACTTCTTAGGGTTTACTTTTATCCCGTAACTTCTATTAACATCGTGAGCATCTTTTGCAATCCTGTATCCAAAAGCAACTTCACCTTTTAATCTTGCACTTTGAACAACTGTGTAAAAATTGATGGGTTTATTTAATTCAATGTAATTATTTGCCGGTTTAATATAAATCTCAGAACCATCAGAATCGAAAATGTCTTCAAATACTTTCATTAATTTTTTATTCTCGGATATCTGGCTTAGCAATAAACTTATTAGTTTATCACTAACTATAAAATCATCGGCTTTTGTTACTTCGGCCAATTCGCGATTTTTAATATCGAGCATCTCGCTTACTATATTTAAATCCTTTCCTGTCTGTTCAGAAATTTGTCTTAAGTGTAGTAGCGTTATCAAAGTTTTTGAGTCGGCTCTTTGATTATCGAGTTCGTTACAATAACTAAGTACAATTATATGGTCATAATTTGTTACTTTTACTGCATGTATTACCTTGCTACTAGTTGAATCATCTTTTTGATAAGAAACTGATAAATTAGAAAAACTTTTTTTTATTTTATTGATTTCTGCTTCAGCACAATCTGTATGTGCAATTATTTTTACTGAAGAACCCCTCTTTACATAATTATTCATTTCTTTTAAAATTCTTTTCCCAATAAAATTCCATCCAAGTATTAAAGTTTTTTTGGGATAAATTTTTCGGTTATTAACTGCTCTTATAGCGTTTTTATCAATATCAATTTTGTCTTCATTTGAAAGTATCAGAGTGTCATCATCTTTAGAGACAGCAATTACTTTTGAACCGGTTTCGTAAATAGTGTCCATAGGAGGATTAATTTTTACTGTTCCATCACTTAGTTCCATTCCGATTACCGAACTTGTTTCATACAGTAATAAAGATTCTACAAAAGTTTTTCCCTCAAGCTCTTTCTCTTGATTGAAATATATTTCATCTCCATCAAAGTCCATCAATTCCTGATAAACAACACTTAATCCGGATTGCCTGCAGGTTTGTACCATAATTCTTGCGATAATATCATCTTTGAGGAGCAGTTCTATTTCGTTTCCACCAACCATCTTTGCAACATCAAGATTACGCTCCTCCTTGATTTCCGCTACAATGTTATATGGTTCAGATTTTCTGTCAGAACTATTCGTAATTGCTAAAATAGTCTTGATAATTTCTGCATCATCAGATTCGTTTTCTTTGTCTTGCGATAAAATTATTATTGATTTGGCTCCATTTGGATTAACGATTTTTAAATCATTAACATCATTTGGATTACCATTTCTGCAAATTACTTTTGTGTTGTTCAAATTTTTAATTTGGCTTTTTATTTCATCTTCCATTTCGACTTTATCTTTTTCAGATAAAATCACAACTCTTGGCTTTTTCTGATTCTCGTTCGCGATACTCAATTCAGATAAAATCGTAAAAACTTTTGAATTCCAACCAAGAATTAATGTGTGTCCGCTCTCAAACACGAAGCTTCTTCCTTTTCTTAGTTCATCAATTTTGTTTTCAATACCACTCGAAATAACACCTATAAGCGTTGAAACAATAAATATTCCTCCTAGTGTAACGGCAAGCATCGTTATTCTAAATCCCCAACCAACGTCACCCCCCATCGTTCCGGGGTCAAGTGTTCTCATTAAACTTCCCCAAATGCTTTCGATGAATCCAAGCTCTGATTCACTATCAGCAGGTTTAATGCTAAGGATTATTATTACCAAAGCGGCAACAACAATTAACAATACTGATAAAATCCCCAGCCAGACAATTAGTGCCGGTGTTCCTTTTGACATTGTATTGTCAAAAGCATATCTGAGTTTTTGTTTAAAAGATTTCTTTGTTTTCATTGTTTGCTCGGACTTGGTTTTAGAAATTATTTCAAATAATTTAAAATCTTGGATTTCAAAATAAGAAAAATATAAAAAAGAATTTCGGATATATTTTTTTGCTTTTCGACTATGAAATTTCTTAGAGTTAAGATTAAGTTTTATATTTGCAAACAAAATTTGTAATTAAGGAAAGAAAATGACAGAACCAGAAGTTAAATTACAACTTGCAATAGAACACGGATTAACTGAAGAAGAATTTGGATGGATTTGTGAAAAATTGGGAAGAATTCCAACGTTTACTGAATTGGGAATATTTAGTGTGATGTGGAGCGAGCATTGCAGTTATAAAAATTCCATTGCTTTATTAAAAACTTTGCCTCGTAGCGGCGGAAGATTACTGGTAGGTGCCGGCGAGGAAAATGCGGGATTAATTGATATCGGGAATGGTTATGCCGTAGCCTTCAAGGTGGAAAGTCACAATCATCCTTCTGCAGTTGAACCATATCAAGGTGCCGCTACTGGAGTCGGTGGAATATTGCGCGACATTTTTACTATGGGAGCAAGACCAATAGCCGCATTAAATTCATTAAGATTTGGAGAACTTACGAATTCTAGAAATAAATTTTTATTTGAGTGGGTTGTTAAAGGAATTGCTGATTATGGTAACTGCTTCGGTGTTCCAACAGTTGCAGGCGATGTCTATTTTGATGATTCTTATTCTGATAATCCTTTGGTAAACGCAATGGCAATTGGAATTGTGAAAGTCGGCAGAACAGCATCTGCTATTGCCAAAGGTAAAGGAAATCCAGTAATGATAGTAGGTTCGTCTACAGGAAAAGATGGAATTCACGGTGCCACTTTTGCTTCTGAAGAAATATCAGAAAAATCAGAATCGAAAAGACCATCAGTTCAGGTTGGCGATCCATTTACCGAGAAATTGTTGCTTGAAGCCACATTGGAAATAATCCGAAGCGGCTATGTGGTCGGTATTCAGGATATGGGGGCTGCCGGGATTTCGTGCTCTACTTCCGAAATGAGCCATAAAGGTAATTCAGGAATGAAAATAAAACTTGACAAAGTTCCATTACGAGAAAAGGGAATGACAGCATACGAAATTATGTTATCCGAAAGTCAGGAAAGAATGCTGGTGGTTGTTAAAAAAGGATGCGAAGATAAAGTTAAGGAAATTTTTGATAAATGGGATTTGAATTGTGAAATCATTGGTGAAGTGACCGATGAACAAATTTTAAGTGTTGATTATCAAGGAGAAAGGAAAGTAGATATTAATCCGTTTGATTTAGCGCTTGGTGGGGGAACACCAGTTTATCACCGCGAAATAAAAGAACCTGAATATCTGAGCAAAACACGTAATTATAATTTTAATTCTCTAAAAGTTGAAAATAAAATTCCAGAATTGTTCAAGAAAATATTTTCCTCTCCAAATATTGCATCAAAAAAATGGGTTTACGAACAGTATGATTCAATGGTAAGAACAAATACAATAGTTGGTCCCGGCTGCGATGCATCGGTAATCTATATAAAAGATTTGAACACTGCTATTACAGCAAAAACTGATTGCAATGGAAGATATGTTTACTTAAACCCGAAAGAAGGGACAAAAATTGCTGTAGCCGAGTCAGCACGCAATGTCGTTTGTTCAGGAGGTGTTCCTTTGGCAATTACAAATTGCTTGAATTTTGGCAATCCGTATAAACCTGAAATGTATTGGGTTTTCAAGCAAGCAATTGAAGGGATGGGCGAAGCCTGTAGATTTTTCGATACTCCGGTTACAGGCGGCAATGTCAGTTTTTATAATGAAAGTCCAGATAGAGCTGTTTATCCCACGCCATTAATTGGAATGGTCGGATTAATAGAGAATTTGAAAAATGTAACAACATCCTTCTTCAAAAAAGAAGGTGATTTAATTTTTATTCTTGGTGAAGATTTTGAGGAAATGGGAGGAAGTGAATACTTAAAGATTGAATATGATTTGGTGGTTGGTGATTG
>JAFGID010000037.1 GCA_016929735.1 Ignavibacteriales bacterium
TCTTTAATATCTCTTAAAAAATTAACTTTTTGAAATGCTTCGCCTAATTTTCTTGCTGGTGTCAACAACCTTTGATATTCATCATCATTGTCTTTATAAAATATTTTCAAGCACATTAAACCCACCACTTCCGCAGAACCATAGATATATTTTTTCTGTTCGTGATGTTTATAGTTCTGTTTGGTTAAATCCATTTCCATGCTGAGCAAGAAATCTTCTATTAGTTCCTGATCTATTTTATATTCATTCACAACTTTCTGAAAACTATGCAGAATTGGATTTGTACTCAATTTTGTATTAATTGCATCCCATGTATCTTCTTTGAATTTTTTCAGAAGCTTTACTTTATCGTAATCGTGAAAAGTATCAACAATTTCATCAGCAAAGCGAACAAACCCATAAATCCCATAGATAGGCAGACGATACTTTTTTTTGAATAATTTTATACCCATACTGAAAGAAGTGCTGTAGTTGAGCGTTGTAATTTTACTGCATTGAAATGAATTTTTATTATAAAGCTTTAACATTTTCTATTCTCTCAGTTACTAATTTGGACCCGATTATAGCCATTGGCAGACCTGTACCAGGAATAGTAGAAGCACCAACATAAAAAACGTTTTTATATTTCTCATCAAAATTTTTTGGTCTAAAACCACCTATTTGAGATAAATTGTGAGATAACCCTAAACCGCTTCCTCGATGTAAATTATATTCATTTCCCCAATCAATCGGTGTTAGAATAGTTTGAGAAATTATATGTTTTTTAATATCCATTTTAATTCGTTTAGAAAAATCTTCGATAATTTTAGAAACGATAATTTCCTTGTCCGACCAATCAGATTTATATCTTAAATCTGCGACGGGACAGACGAAAAACAAACTTTCACTTCCTTTGGGCGCACATTCAGGATTTGTATGCGACAAAACATTAACATAATAGTAAGGTACATCTTCAATTGATGAAGCTGTAAATATTTTATCTGCATAATCCCTGAAATTTTTTCCCAAATAATAATTATGATGACTAACATTCTCCACTTTAGTATCAACACCAAGATAAATCGTAAGCGGTCCCATTGTCCAGATCATTTTATCAAGTTTTTCATCGCAAAATTCTTTTCTTTTGAATACTTTACCACGAAACAGAGCAGCATCAGAATTTATCAAATAAATCTCTGATGACCATTTATTGTTTTCATTGTCAATTAGATAATCTAATTTTCCATTCGTTTCTTTGTGAGCAACAATTTCAGTATTGTAATGAAATTTTACATTATTTTTTATTAACAAATCGACAAATCCTTCAACAATTTTATACATTCCGCCTTTTACATTATAATAACCATCGTGTTGAAATTCTGTGTACGAGAGCAATGTATAAACAGCGGGTGTGTTAAAAGGTGTTCGGCCCAAGAAAAATGCAACTAAAGAAATTATTTGTTTTATTTCGTCGCTTGAAAAATATTTTGAAACCTGTTGCCAGAAATTTCTAAACAATTTTGGTAAATGTCGTGGAGGTGCTTTCATTAATGTTAAAAGATAGTCAAGTAAAGAGTTGAAATTTCTACGTACTACTATATCGACCGTTCCATCAAATATTCGCTTACCTTCTTGCAGATATTTTCTCATTTTATGTTCAAAATCCTTTTCGATATCCTTGAATTGCTCGGCAAGTTTCTCTATATTTTTATAAAGGACAAAAGTTCTTTCGTCTCCAGAAAAATTAACTGTGTATAATGGGTCAAGTTCGATCGTTTCAAAAGGTAATGCAACATTACAATCGTCAGCAATTTCTTTGAACTCGTAAGACATACTGAAGAAACTTGGACCAGTATCAAAAGTAAAACCGTCTTTTTTTAATTGATTTAGCCGTCCACCTGCTTGAGAATTTTTTTCGAGGATTTCTACGTCATATCCTCTTTTAACAAGTCGCAAAGCAGTCGCTAAACCACCTATTCCTGCACCAACAATTAAAACCTTTTTTGACATATCTATTTATTATCCTTCATTTCTCTTAATACATTTGGATATAATTCATCTCGAACCCAAACAAAATTTGGCTCTATAGATAATATTTTTTCTAAATAGAATTTTGCTTTCTTATATTCATCAATATCTTCATACGCTTGATAGAGTAATACTAATAAATTTAAGTAATTCCAGTTCTGCTTTGTCCACTCTTCTTTGCTTTCCATTATTTTAAGTGCTTGTAAATAATACTTAATTGCTTCTTTTGTAGAGCCACCGAAGATACCGGGCATATAATATTCAATATTTCCGTTTTCAATATAAGCAAATGGATTATTCTTATCCAGTTCAATTGCCTTTTTCGCGTATCGGATACTTTTCGGTCCGATAAAAGGTGCTTTGAAAATACTCATACCAATTTCAAAACCGATGAATGCTGCTCTGTATGAATGCACCTCCGATAAAAATATTTTTTTCTTTTCAAAGTAAGATAAATGCTTTTCGGCAACTTCAAGGTATTTGTCTGCATCTTCTTCTTTATCGTTTCCAACACACCAAGCAATATAACCATAATGATAATTCACTAATTCAAGAATTTCTTCATCAGTCTTATTTTTCTTTTTCTCCATTTCATCAATTACCTCTTTCCATTTGTTCATTTCGCCACTGATGAAAGCATCATAAATTTTTTCTTTATAACCTGTATTTGAAAAATTTATAGTCACGACAATAATCAAAAAAATTATTTTATATATCTTCCTTTCCATTGATTTCTATTCTTTTTTGCATTCAAGATTTTTCTAAATATTATACAACCTAATGAAAATAATTTCAAAAAATGAAAAATTATATTTACAATAATACTTTGTTTGCTTGAAATTGAAATAAATATGTTTGTAAAAATAATCAAAGACAGATAAATTATTGTAAAAATTATTGGTAACGATAAAACAATAAAAATGATTCCGAATAATGATATAAACCAAAATATTATCCCAACAAAGATACTCCCGCCAAAAAATTCAGCGACATTCTTAGTAAATCCATTTATCGCATCATTGTAATTCGAATACATTCGACATTGTATATCATCGTTGCCGGTCAAGCAATCAATTTTATAATTATTTTTTTTCAAGAATCGTGAGATGAGTATATCCTCAACTTTTGAATTTCTAAATTTTTTATGCGGTTCAAATTTTTTATACGATTCTGAATCAAAAAACATAAATTGCCCGTTTGCTGCTGCTAAGGATGAATGCTTACTTTTTCTTACAAGTCGCAAAGGGAGCAAAGAAAGTAAGATCCAATTCATTATCGGGACAACAATTTTTTCAGGAGTCGTAAGCATAATTTGTTTCGGAAAAATTGAAATTAGTGAAAGTTTATATTTTTGTATATACGACAAGGCGCTCTCAATTAAATTCTTACCGACCCGAACATCAGCATCTAAAAACAAAAAATATTTACCTTTCGCAATTTGTGCCAGTGAATTACAAGCGTAATTTTTACCCAACCAACCATCAAGCAATCCATTTGAATTTATTAAGTTAATAATATTTTGTTTCTTCGTAAAATCTTTTACAATATTTTCTGTATTATCTATTGACTCATCATTAAAAACTATTATTTCAATATTTTCATAATTCTGATTTATTAAATCATTAAGCAGATTTCCGATGTTGCTCTCCTCGTTTCGTGCAGGTATAAGAACTGAAATCAATGGTTTCTCTTTTGAAATGTTTTCTCGTAATACCTGACTGAACATAAAATTACTCAAGGCAACAATGAATTGAATACCTGCAAAAAATAAAATAAAGTATGCTATATAAATCATAATTTATTTGGAAAACATATATTTTCTTTTTTTGAATCTTCTATGAATTTATTGAAATAATTTTGAATATTTTCAATTGAAAATTTCTTAAGTTCATATTCTTTCAAATAAGAAAATAAATAAGGTCTTTTCTGTGAGAAATAATCAATCAGATTGACCATAAAAACAATTTGAATTTCTTTTTCGAGATTTTTTATTATTCTTTCTATGCCTTTTTCAAATTTCAATTCTTCTTTGTATAAAGATTCAATTACCCCCTGCGGGAAAAGAACAACAAGATTGTTTTTATCTTTCAACAATTCGCGTGAATATTCAAGAGTTTCCAAAACAGAGCGTGAACCTTTCTTTATAGAAAAACAACCTGTTTTGCTGAAAAATTTATATTCTAACAATTGTTTTTCTTCCATCATAATGAAAAGTTTACGATGAAATAATTTATCGTTAAGATAACTCACAAAAAAACCATCCCACCAACTGAAATGATTGCCGATTAATAAAATTGGTAAATTTTTATTTTCAAAATTTGATTTGATAATGATCTTATAAAAATGTTTCTTGAGTAATCGTCTTCCATACCATCTGAAAAACGGATACAAGAACCAATGATGTTTTGCTTTTAATATCATACGAGATTAAAATATGAAAAAAGAAAAATGAAAAATACTGCTTGTAAAATAAATACTAAAGAAGCAATCGGATTTTTATTGTCCGACTGCCTGAAAATTAAATGCATTATCAATGCCACACAAAACCAAGCAATATAATTCTGAACAGGAACAACATCGTTTTTCCAATACCACATATTGAGTTTAGGAGCAACTTGTTCCAATATTAAATCATAAGCAACCATAATCGCCGATGCTAAAAATGATTTGCTAATTAAATTTAATTTTACTGAATTTAAAATATTTGCCGAACAATAAACGAGCATTAACCAATTTATTCCTATCAGTAAGGGAGTATTGAAAATTTTTAATCCTAATCCATCACCATAATAATATTCGCCAAAAATTTTTCCTGTATTTACGCCGAGCATCTCAATTAAAAATCCAATAAGATAAATTATAAAAAATATTAGTATCTCTTTTTTAATAAATTTCGCTTCGTGAAAAAAAAGGACTAAAAATAAACTTAATAAAATTGCGTAAGGTATTAAAAAAATAAAAATATCGCTTGTAAAAGGAATAATAAATCCCAGCAGACCTATAATATAGAATGTGATTAGAAAGTTTTTTACTTTCTTTAAATCAATTGAATTTCTGAATTTTTTGTATGCTAAAATTACTTTCATTATTAAAAAATCTAAAACTTTACAAATTTTTACAATTTGTTATTTCAAATATCGATAGATTATAAACAAATATCTAATTAAACAATTATGTAAAAGCATTCAATTGTTGCTGTCTTTTTATATTTGCAATAAAAATTTTATATTTTATGAATATTTTCCCTGCAAACGATAAAAATATTAAAAAGGCTGCTGAATTGATAAAGGATGGAGAACTGGTTGCATTTCCCACAGAAACGGTATATGGGCTTGGTGCTGATGCTTTCAATCCGATTGCAGTTGCAAAAATCTTTGAAGTAAAAAAAAGACCGTCATTCAATCCTTTGATTGTTCATATTTCAAAAAAAAAACAACTATATGAAATATGTAATTTCCGTTCCGAAGTGATAGAAAAATTAATTTATAAATTTTGGCCCGGTCCTTTAACTTTAGTTCTACAAAAAAAGGACATTATTCCCAACATAGTTACAGCTGGAAACGATACGGTTGCTATTAGAATGCCAAATCATAAAGTTGCTTTAGACTTAATTTCATACACTAAAACATCAATAGCAGCACCAAGTGCAAATATATTTGGTAGATTAAGTCCAACAAGTGCTGAACA
>JAFGID010000038.1 GCA_016929735.1 Ignavibacteriales bacterium
GGTGAAGTTAAGGTTGATGGAAATGATATAATTGTAAATGGTGACAGAATTACTATCTCAGCAGAAAAAGATCCCGCTAACTTGAAGTGGAAAGATTTAGGAGCAGAAATCGTTGTTGAAGCAACTGGTGTATTTCGCTCACAAGAAGCCTGTATGAAACATATCGAAGCTGGTGCAAAAAAAGTTGTTCTAACAGTTCCATCTAAAGGTGATGTTGATGCAACGGTTGTTTTGGGTGTTAACGAAAATACACTTAAAGGAGATGAAAAAGTTATATCGAATGCTTCATGTACCACGAACTGTTTAGCCCCCGTTGCAAAGGTTCTGAACGATAAATTTGGAATCGTAAAAGGGTTTATGACAACTGTTCATGCATATACAAATGACCAGAATGTACTCGATTTACCACATAAAGATTTGAGGAGAGCAAGAGCAGCTGCAGTATCAATTATTCCTACAACGACCGGTGCAGCAAAAGCAGTTGGTAAAGTTATTCCTGATTTAAAAGGTAAATTAGACGGTTTTGCTCTTAGAGTTCCTACTCCAGATGGTTCAATTACGGATTTGGTTGCAGAAGTTAAGAAAGAAGTAACAGCAGAAGAAATCAATAAAGCAATGAAAGAAGCTGCCGAAGGTTCATTAAAAGGTATTTTAGAATATACAGAAGATCCGATAGTATCTTGTGATATAGTTGGAAATCCAGCTTCAAGTATTTTTGATTCTCTTTCAACTATGGCTAATGGAAATTTAGTTAAAGTTGTTAGCTGGTATGATAATGAATGGGGATATTCTTGCAGGGTTGTGGATTTAATTTCAAAAATTGCAAAGTAAATTAAAATGTAAATCTATTTGTGCCTTTGTGACTTAGTGGAAAAACCACCTGGAATCGAAGGCACGAGTAATTTAAGGAGAAATAAATGAATAAATTATCAATTGCTCAAGTTGATTTGAAAGGGAAACGGGTTTTAGTCCGAGTTGATTTTAATGTTCCTTTTGATAAAGAATTAAAGATTACAGACGATACAAGAATAAGAGCAGCTATACCTACAATAAAGAAAATTATTCAGGATAATGGAAAAACAATTTTAATGAGTCATCTTGGTAGACCAAAAGGGCAACCAAAGCCAGAATTTACTTTGAAACCTGTTGCTGTCAGATTAAGTGAATTACTTGACAAGGAAGTCAAATTTGCACCTGATTGTATTGGTGAACAAGTTGAAAAAATTGTTGGCGCACTGAAAGATGGCGAAGTTCTATTGTTAGAAAATGTCAGATTCTATGCAGAAGAAGAAAAGAATAATCCTGATTTTGCTGAAAAATTAGCAAGACTTGGTGATGTATATATTAACGATGCATTCGGAAGTGCACACAGAGCACACGCTTCTACTGAAGGTGTTACAAAATTTATTAAAATAAATGCAGCTGGTTACCTAATGCAAAAAGAAATTGATTATCTTGATAAAGTTGTTTCAAATGCAGAAAAACCATTCACCGCAATTCTTGGTGGTGCAAAAATTTCGGGTAAAATTGATGTGATTCAAAATTTGATGGGTAAAGTAGATAATCTAATTATCGGTGGTGGAATGATTTTTACATTCTACAAAGCGATGGGATACGAAATAGGTAAATCGTTAGTTGAAGAAGAAAAAATTGATGTAGCAAAGGAAGTAATTGAAAAGTTGAAGAATTCTTCAGTTAAATTTTTATTACCAACAGATGTTGTGATTGCATCTGAATTTAGTAATGATTCTGAGCCTTCCATTGTCGAAGCCGATAAAATTCCTGCTGATAAACTCGGATTAGATATCGGTCCGGAAAGCATAAAAGAATTTACTCAAGTCGTTGAAAACAGCAAAACAGTTGTATGGAACGGTCCGATGGGTGTATTTGAATTTGAAAAATATGCAAAAGGAACATTCGCAATTGCAGAAGCATTAGCAAACGCAACAGAGAAAGGTGCAGTTACAGTTGTTGGTGGTGGTGATTCTGCTGCTGCAATTAACAAAGCCGGTTTTGATGATAAAGTATCTCATGTTTCTACAGGCGGTGGTGCTTCACTTGAATTTTTGGAAGGAAAGCAACTACCCGGTGTCATTGCTCTTAACGAAGTTTGATTATCACAATTTCATAAAATTAAAAACCCGCAATGAAAATTGCGGGTTTTTTTAATGGGATTTATTAATGCTGTATTTGGAAGACCGGTTTGATATCAACGGGTAAATCTATTAATTTTTCCTTTAGTTTTATCATTGTTTCAGATTCAACTCCATATTTTTCAACTAATGCTTTTGTTCCTTTGTAGTCTCCAGTAGCTTGTAACAACAAAACTTTATTTGACAATGACTTAACACCTTCGAAAATCTTATCAAAATTTACTTTAACTCTATTTGTACTGTCGTTATATTCGTACGCACCAAATTCTTGTAAGTAATTATATATTATTGAGTTGCCAATCGCATGTGCTGAAGTTACACCAAATCTAACCGAACGGAAAATACCTGCCAGAAATGTGCAATAAAATTCATTTTCCATTGAAGCAGGATATTCACCCTTTTCAATCATAAAAATATTTGTATACATTCCAAGAATGTCTGCTTTACACTCTTCAATTTTCGAATATTGTTCCTTTAATTCTTTTTTTACTTCTGTATCTCTACCACCAACTTTTATAAATCCAGGTCCAACGCCGTGAGAAATTTCATGCATTAAAGTATGGTTAAAAAATGCATCAAATGTTACATATTTTAATTGTTCCTCATCTAATACTTGTTCAGCGATAGGGTAGAGGAGTTTCTCGAATTTCGCTTCGTGAATATTTTTTAGCATTACCTTTTTCGAACCTTTGTCCTTTCGGACTCGTTCATCGTTTGGTAGATTAAATGCTAATGTTTGTTGTGCAGATTTACTATCCCCAGCACAGAACACCTCATTAACAACCACAATTGGAGATTCTTCTCCTCGTTCAAAATTTTTCATTTCATCAGGATAGGGAAGATTATTTTCAATGTCAGTTAAATAATTCGCAAATCTTTCAAGTTTCTTGGATTCTTCCTTATCAACGAGTGTGATAAAACACTCAAAGGCTGCTTTATAGTTAAATAATCCATCCTCATAAACTTCGTAAGGTCCTATAACAACTTCGATTGAATGATTTTTTAAATCCATCCAAGCAATATCACTTTCATAATAATCGTTTGTTTCAAATCCTTTTGCTCGGGTGTTTAAATAATTTTTTAATGACAAATTATCAGCATAATTTGCGGCTTCATATAAAAGTTTGCTGATTTTCTGCAGTTTATCTTTATAATATTCCGAATACGGAATAGCGATTAATCGTCCATTATCTCGTCTTATGACTGTAAATTCACTTGTAAATGGCTTCAAATCTTCATTATTATTCTTAATCCATTCCTCAAATTCCTGTTTGTTTATATTTTCAGGATAAAAATTTGCTCCAAGTGGTTTTTCTGTTGTTCCGATAAATGGTTTGTCACTATCTAATCTATCCCATGGACCGAACATAATATTAAAATATTCCAATTGTAATTTTGATATTTCGTCTTTAGAATTGATTAGAGTATCCCTAATAGCAAAATTTTTTGAATAAACCTGTTCAAGAAAAAGTTCATCAATGATAATTGCTGCTTCATATAATTTTTGGATAACTATTTTTTGACGCTCATCCAAAAATGAATCATCATATTTAATCTCCACCTTAGCAAATTGTGCAATTTTCTTCTCTAACATCTCTTTTTCTCCATTTTCAACTTTATCTGAACAATTTATTAAAATAATTACAAAAAATAATAAAATGATGATTCTTAATGTTTTCAAATTAACCTCAAAATAATTAAAAGTTTTATGTGAAATATACAATTATTAAGTGAAATACAAAAGTGAAAACCAATAATTCTTTAACTGTCTAATATTGTGGACAAAAATTGGGTTAAGTCTATTGCAAATAAGCAATTATGGGTAAAAAATGATTGGCACAATGATTGTAAATAAATAAACAGAAAATTCAATCAACAACATCTAAAAAGGAGGATGTGATGAAAAAGTTAGTTTTAATAGCAGCAGTTATTTTGCTCTCAGCTTTTAGTTTAAGAGCAGAAATATCACGACCTATGCATGGAGTTAATTTTAATTATTTCTATCATTCATTATCTCCTTATGGAGAATGGATAGCCATAGATTATGATGTTTATGTATGGCGTCCTTATGGTCGTGTTACAACGTGGTCACCATATTATGATGGTAGATGGTCTTATACAAGTTACGGTTGGTATTGGGAATCTTATGAACCATTTGGTTGGGCAGTATATCATTATGGCAGATGGTATTATGATAATTATTATGGATGGATTTGGATACCTGATTATGAATGGGGACCTTCTTGGGTTGAATGGAGATATAATGACACATATATTGGTTGGGCTCCATTACCACCTTATGCATCATTTAGAATTAATGTTGGAATTTATTTTTCAGTAAACTGGTATTCGAACTATAATTATTGGAAATTTGTTCGTCATACTCATTTTTGCCACAGTCATGTTTATCATCATTATGTTGCTTACAATCACGTTAATTATATCTTCAATACGACAAAGTATAGAACAAATTATGGATATTCAAATGGAAGAGTGGTAAACTATGGAGTTGATAGATCATATATTGAGAAAAGAGGTAATTATAAAATAAGAGAACGAGAGGTGGTTGAAACATCAAAATATAGGGATTATTCTTCTAATAGGAATTTAAGTAATGATAGAGTTGAAATGTATCGCCCGACTGATACTGAAGTAAACAAATATCGTGATTTTAACAGAGATGAGATAAAGACATCAGATAGAAAAACTGACTTACAGACAGATAAGATTGTCGTCAACACAAGAACAAACAGTCGTGATTATACAATAAATGAAAAGAATGATGTTTATACAAGCAATCGTGATGTAGATGTTAACAGATATGATAATAAAACTGAGGATGTTAAGACAACAAATAGAAATACTGACATAAAGAAAGAAGATAACACAAAGACGACAACTAATCGTGACGTAAATAAGAATTATTATAATACAGAAGATACAAAATCAAAAAATACCAATACTAATACCTTTAACAGAAATGATGATGTGTATAAAAATTCTTATAACACTGATAGAAAAACTGAAAATACTACAAACAGAGATAATTCCAAAGATTATAATACTAAAACAACAGATGTAAAGAAGAATTATGAAATAAGAACTGATGTAAACACTAAAACAACAACTACGCGTGATTATAATACTAATTATTCTAATAACAATACAACTAAAAACACAGAAGTTAAAAAAAATAATTATAATACTAAAACTCAAAACATAAAGACTGAGACAAAAAAGAACACGACAACTTACGAGAAAAAGGATGTAAATAAAAATACAAATACAAAAACTACTGTAACAAAAAACAATACATCCAATAATAACAGAAATAATACACAATCAAATAATACAGTTACAAAAAAACGCTAAATTATTGAGTGACTGACTTGTCAGATTACATATAGATTACTCATCGATGCATCTTCAAAACCCTGCGAAAGCAGGGTTTTTTTTAAGTTTATAATATTTAAGAAAAATGTTAGAATATTTTTTTATTGATTTAAATATTGTATATTTGCACACAATTTATTGTAAAATTCAAACCAACAATCACGGAGAGGTGGGTGAGTGGCTGAAACCAACGGTTTGCTAAACCGTCGTACCTTAACGGGTACCGCGAGTTCGAATCTCGCCCTCTCCGCACACTTTTCTTTTATCTTCTAAAACAACTTTTAATTATTTCAGTATTAGCTACAATGTGTTTATTTTTATATTTTCAATTATTATTAATTTCTTAACATTTTTTTAATAAAAAATTAACATATTATTTAAATTTATAACATAACTTTATAATTGTTATTAAACTTATTTTTTTATAAATAGAAGTAATTGTAATGGAAATTTATTTGATTATTTTAATAATACTTTTTGCAGCTGCAGCTTCGGATTTAGTAGTTGGAGTTGGTAATGATGCTGTAAATTTTCTGAATTCTGCAGTTGGTTCAAAAGTTGCTCCAAGAACTGTTATTATGATAATTGCAGCATTGGGTGTCCTCGTTGGTACTTTATTTTCAAGTGGGATGATGGAAGTTGCAAGACAAGGCATTTTTAATCCGGATATGTTTCTATTCACTGATGTAATGGTAATTTTTTTAGCTGTTATGCTGACTGACGTACTGCTTCTTGATTTTTACAACACTTTTGGATTACCAACATCTACAACAGTTTCCTTAGTATTTGAATTATTAGGTGCTGCTGTTGCAATTGCAGCTGTAAAGGTAATTTCTGCAGGACAGGATTTTGGTACTTTAATAAATTATATAAATACCAGTAAAGCATTTGCAATTATATTTGGTATTTTATTATCAATTGTGATTGCGTTTGTCTTTGGTATGATAATAAATTACATTACAAGAGTGATTTTTACTTTTGACTACAAAACAAAACTAAAAAGATATGGAGCAATATGGGGGGGCATTGCTATTACTGGCATAACTTATTTTATATTAATAAAAGGTGCTAAGGGTACTTCTTTCTTAACTAAGGAAATGGTAGAATGGGTAACGGAACATACTGCCACAATACTATTAGCCAGTTTAGGAATTTGGGTTTTAATTTTACAACTGATGTTATTATTTACAAAAATTAATATTCTTAAGCCTATTGTTCTGGCAGGAACATTTGCACTTGCATTAGCTTTCGCAGCAAATGACTTAGTTAATTTTATTGGTGTTCCACTAGCAGGTTATAGCTCATATCAGATAGCCACTAGTTCAGATGGATATTCAGAATTAATGATGGGTGCATTAAAAGAACCGGTGCAAACAGATATGTTATTCTTGATAATAGCGGGAATTATAATGGTTACAACCCTATGGTTTTCAAAAAAGGCACGTTCCGTTACTAAGACCGAAGTAAATCTAGGAAGACAAACGGAAGGTACAGAACGTTTTAGTTCATCTCCATTATCAAGAACGATTGTTAGAATTTCAATAGGAATTTCTAATGTTATTAAATCAATAATACCGAAGAAAATACAAAACTTTTTAAATAGCAGATTCGAGTTATCAAAATCGGAAATAAAGAAAAGAAAAGATGCACCATCATTTGATTTGTTAAGAGCTGCGGTTAACTTAATGGTTGCAAGTTTTTTAATTTCTTTTGCTACTTCATTAAAATTACCCTTATCAACCACCTACGTTACATTTATGGTTGCAATGGGCTCATCTTTTTCTGATAAAGCATGGGGTCGAGAAAGCGCAGTGTATAGAGTTAATGGAGTATTGACAGTAATTGGTGGATGGTTTTTAACTGCTCTAATCGCTTTTACGGTAGCCGGAATAATTGCAACAATAATATTTTTTGGGAAATTAGTTGCCATAATTATCATCGTTTGTTTTGCTGCATTTCTTTTAATACGAAGCAATATTATTCATAAAAGAAGGGAAGAAGCAGACGTAGAATATGAAAAAATTGAATTTAACGAAAATGGGAGTAATATTGTTGCATTACAACAAAGCGTTGATGAGGTTAAAAATTTCCTATACTCAAATGCTAATACTTTAAAAAAAGTAATACAAAATTTAGGCAATGCAGATAGAATTAAATTGAAAGAATCAACAAAAGAATCAAAAAAAATAAATAAACTTGCTAATAATATTATCGTAAATATTTTAAGCGGACTTAGAGTTCTTCCGGATATTGAAATAAAAGTAGAAAAAAGATATGGTAAATTAATTGCCTCGATACAATCAATTTCTAGCAATATAAAAATTATTAGTGATATGTGTTACGAACATATTGATAATAATCACCAAACACTTTCTAAGGAACAGATAAATGAACTGAATTATTCTATAGAAATGCTATCTGAATTAGTCAAAGAAATTGATAAAGTTATTTCTATCGTTGGTGAAGAAAATTATGATACCCTACAAAAATTATATACAAAATTTTCCGAAGAAACAAACAAATTCGATAAAAATCAAATTACAAGAATCAAAAAAGGAACTTCGAGTAGTCGTAATAGTATCTTGTATTTTGAGATTTTAAGACATATAGAATATATATCTGATAGATTGATGGAATTAGTGAAAGTATGGGAGTATTTGACTGAAAGTATAACAGGTAGTAAATCTTCAGAAAATTTGAAAACAATTAAATTAGGAACTGATATAAAATAATTCGATTTTTAGAGTAATCATTTTAATTGATTAAATGTCAGAATAAGTAATGCATTATAAAAAAAATAAAAAACTCTTTTTAATTTTACCTTTTTTTGTTTTATTAATAAATTTACCCACACATTACAAATTTCAAAACCTTCAATTATCGGATTTTAACGTAAATTTTTCAAAAGAAAGAATTCATAAACATATAAACTATTTGGGACACGATTTATTTGAGGGAAGAGGAACAGGTTCGATGGGGGGTGAACTATCAAGCAAATATATTGCATTGCAATTAAGTCGTATTGGTATAAAACCATTTGGTTATAATAATTCATATTATCAACATGTTCCCTTTCATGGAGTTACTGTTTCGAATAAATCAGAGTTAAATATATCTTTTAATAATAAAACTGAATTGTTAGTTTATGAGAAAGATTATTTTGTCTTTCAAGCTGGTATTCAAACATATATTCCTGTTCCGGTAGATATGTATTTTGTTGGATATGGAATTACTTCTCCCGAATATGATTATAATGATTATGAAGATATAGACGTTAGAGGAAAAGTTGTTGTATGCTTAGATGGTGAACCAATTTCCAATGATGAAAATTATTTTGCCTCTTATAATAATACTGTTTATTCATTTCCAGAATCAAAAATAAGGATGGCAACTGCTCACGGAGCAATTGGTTGCATTATTATTCCTAACAATTATTTTGATGATAATTTTAACTGGGGCAATATTACAAATCAATTTTACTTTGAGAATTTATCACTCGGTTATGTTCCAAGTTCAGTCGTTGGAATTTTAATACATCCTGAAACTGTTGACGTAATATTTCAAAATACGGATTATAATTTAGAAAGTATTTATAATTTATATATCAATAATCAATTAAAAAGTTTTCCAATAGAGTCTGAATTTAGTTTTAAAGGTAGTTTTTATACACGTGATTTTGTTGCACCAAATGTAGTTGGTATTATTGAACCACAAAATAAACAAACCGAAAAGTATATAATCTTATCAGCACATTATGATCACTTAGGTATTGGACCAAAAATTAATGGTGATTCAATTTATAATGGTGTATTAGATAATGCATTGGGTGTGGCCGGGCTTCTTGAACTTGCCGAGCAGTTAAAAATTATAGAAAATGAATTAGAAACCTCCATAATAATTTTATTTACAACGGGTGAAGAGAGTGGTCTTCTTGGTTCTAAATATTATGTTGACCATCCAGTCATTCCGCTTTATAAAACAATTACAAACATTAATATAGATGGACTTGCATACATCGATAATTTTAAAAGTATAATTGGACTTGGTGTAAAATATTCTTCGCTTGATACATTCTTTTATAGCACTGCAAAAAATAAAAAATTAAGAGTTATTGATATACCCGAGCAGTTTTTACAGGATGAATCATTTTATTATTCTGACCAGATTACTTTTGCTTTAGCTGGTATTCCTTCAATACTTATAGTTGATGGTCCAGATTACATATCATATTCTAGGGAAGAAGGTATTGGAATAATTCAAGACTACTTTAAGAATCATTATCATACACCCTTTGATGATTTATCACAAGCTATTAATTATTTAGCAACTTTGCAACACTTAGATTTTATTTACGATTTGGTAGTAAAAATATCAAATTCAATACACGAGCCCGTTTGGAAATCGGGTTCACCATTTATTAATGCAAGACTTCGCTCAATTGCAGAGAAAAGATGATGAAAAATTTAATTATAACTCTTTTTATTTGTTTATTTTTGTCTTGTAGTTCAAGTCAAGTACAGGTAAAAACAATTAGAATTCAAGGTTCTGATACAATGCTTCCTTTAACAGAACTACTTGCAGAAGAATATATGAAAAAAAATCCTTCAGTTTCAATTTATGTATATGGTGGAGGAACCACACGGGGTGTGCGTTCTTTAATAGAAGGTGAAGTTGATATTTGTTGTGCATCAAGAAATTTAAATTCAGAAGAAGTTAAGAGTATTGCTGAAAGATATAGAAATGTCGGTCTTGCAATTCAAATTGCTAAGGATGGTTTGATGATTTTTATTAATCAAGAAAATCCTATTAACGATTTTACTGTTGCACAACTGAGACAGATATTTACTGGAGAGATATCAGAGTGGAAAGAATTTGGAAATTATGAGGAACAGATCATATCCGTAATCAGAAATCCAAATTCAGGGACACATTCTCATTTTAAAAATTTCGTTCTTGAAGATAAGGAATATTCAAAAAATGCAATAGTCCTATCAACAAATCAAGAAGTAATTAATTATGTAAATAAAAATATAAATGCAATTGGGTATGGTGGTTTTAATTATTATAAAGAAATTAAACATGCAAAAATAAATGGTATTGAACCGACAGAAAGTAATATTATAAATGGTATTTACCCTTTGACAAGATATTTATTTTTTTATACAATAGAAACACCTTATGGTGTTTTAAAAGAATTTATTGATTGGGTTTTAAGTGCGGATGGACAAAAATTTGTGAAACAATCTGGTTATTTACCGCTTTGGGAAATTCAATATTAACAAATGAGGTAAAAGTGGAAAAAATTAAAATTTTAATTGCTGATGACGAACCAGATATTCTCGATTTTTTAAAATATAATTTGGAAAAGGAAGGGTATTCTGTATTTACTGCTTTAGATGGTGAGCAGGCATTGCAAGTTGCTAAGAAGGAACTGCCTGATTTAATAATACTTGATATTATGATGCCAAAACTTGATGGTGTAGAAGTTTGCAGAATGATAAGAAATGACAATACAATTAAAAATACACTCGTAGCTTTTCTAACTGCACGGAGTGAGGACTATTCACAAATTGCTGGTTTTGAAGTGGGAGCTGACGATTATATTACAAAACCAATTCGTCCCCGTGTTTTTGTTGCAAGAGTTAAAGCATTATTAAAAAGAAAAGGGGTTGAACAAGTAGTAGAAGATATAATTCAAGTTGGTGATTTAATTATAGATAATTCAAAGAGGATTGTAAAAGTAAAAAATAAAATAATTCAATTACCTAAGAAAGAATTTGAATTTTTAGTTTTATTAGCTTCTAAACCCGGGCGTGTTTTTACGAGAGATGAAATTTATTCTAAAATATGGGGGGACGAAGTTGTCGTTTCAGAAAGGACGCTTGATGTTTACATTCGTAAGATTCGAGAAAAAATAGGCGAAAGTTTTATTAAAACTGTAAAAGGTGTTGGGTATAAATTAGATTTTTAATATGAGAAATCCTACTACAAAAAAAATAGCCGGTATATCTTCAATAATTTTAACTGTTTTATTTACTCTTCTAATAATCTTTTATAAGTTGATATTTAATTCTGAATTATCATTGTCATTGTCATATATAACTATTATATCACTTTCGTTTTTAATTATTTCATACGTGGTAATAAATTATTTTGTTGATAAATTTTTATACAGAAAAATTAAAGTATTATATAAATCAATTTCGGATCATAAATCATTAAAGAAAGATATTAGAGAAAAATATAAATCTGATAATGGATTATTGAAATCAGTTGAAGATGATGTTATTGAGTGGGCTGAAGATTATCAAAAAGAGATTGAACAATTTAAAAAACTTGAAGAATACAGAAAACAATTTTTAGCAAATGTTTCACACGAATTAAAGACACCAATTTTTAATATTCAAGGTTATATTGAAACTTTAATTGACGGTGGCATAGAAGATACTTCCATCAGAAACGAATATTTAGTCAAGGCTGCAAAAAATATTGATAGAATGATAAATATAATTGATGACCTTGAAATTATTTCTCAGATTGAAGATGGTAAACTCAATCTGGAATATAGAATATTTAATTTAAAAGAATTAGTATTAGAAGTATTTGATTCATTTCATAAATTAGCACTGGAAAAGGAAATCAGTCTGTATATTAAAGATGGTTTAGATGATTCAATCTCAGTGCTTGCTGACAGAGATAGAATAAGGCAAGTGTTAATTAATCTTATTTCTAATTCAATTAAATATGGCAGTAAGCATGGAAGAACTGCAGTTTCTTGGTATGATATGGATGAGAATATTTTAATTGAAATTGCTGATAATGGAATTGGTATTAGTAAGCAGCATTTAACGCGCGTATTTGAAAGATTTTATAGAGTGGATAAAGATAGGTCAAGAAGACAAGGCGGCACCGGATTAGGATTAGCAATAGTGAAGCATATTATTGAAGCCCATAATCAAACGATTAATATCCGTAGCGATTTAGGGAAAGGAACAACTTTTGGCTTTACATTAAAAAAAGCTTCTTAACTTTTAAAAACCCAAAAGAACACTTTTAACAATAGGGGAACTATTTTACAATTC
Organism: Ignavibacteriales bacterium; assembly: GCA_016929735.1. Classification (GTDB taxonomy): domain Bacteria; phylum Bacteroidota; class Ignavibacteria; order Ignavibacteriales; family Melioribacteraceae; genus JAFGPR01. The sequence continues at coordinate 12,629 of JAFGID010000038.1, forward strand.
AAACACGCTAACAAGATGTTATAAATGGTAACTTTAATTCTGTCTGAATATTTCTCTCTTTCTAAAAAATTTGTCATCTTAACAGAAATAGCAAGAGATAATAGCTTATCACACCATAATCAATTAAACATTAAGTAACATTAATATAACCTACATTTAATCTCTCCTTAACTTTATTTTAATAATAGAAAACTACTTTTGTGCAAGAAAAAATTAAAATTATTATCAAACTATTTACTCAGGAGGCAAAAATGAGTAATCAAAGTAAAATGAAAGGAAAACTAATTAAAACAATATTGTTAATCTTGTTAGTTTTTACAACAAATCTTTTTGCACAAAAAAATGGCAAAATTACAGGCAATGTAATTGATCAGGAAACTGGAGACCCTATTATTGGTGCAAATATTATGATTGATGGAACTATGCTTGGTGCTGCAAGTGATATTGATGGTATGTTTGTAATCAATGCTGTCCCTGAAGGCAATTATGCTGTAACTTTATCTTGTATTGGTTATGCAAAGAAAACGGTTACCGATGTTAAAATAACTTCAGGACAAGTTGAAAAAATTAATATTACTTTAAGTCCAGAATCTTATGAAACCGAGGAAGTAACAATAACAGCAAAATTATTGAAAAATACTGATGCAGTCTTATTAAAAGATAGACAGAAATCAAATTCAATTAGCGATGCAATTAGTAATGAGTCAATCTCTCGTTCTGGTAGCGGGAATGCAGCAGATGCTATAACAAAAGTAACGGGCACTTCAGTTGTTTCTGGAAAATATGTTTACATAAGAGGATTGGGTGATAGATATTCAAGTACTCATTTGAATGGAACAGAACTTCCAAGTGCTGACCCAGATGTAAAATCTTTTAATCTTGATTTATTTCCAAGTAATTTATTGGATAACATAGTAACGATAAAATCTTTTACTCCAGATAAACCAGGAAACTTCTCTGGTGGTTTAGTGAATGTTGCAACAAAAGATTACCCTGAAAAATTTAATTTCAGATTTTCATCTTCAACTGCTTATAATTCAAATACAACTTTCAATAAAAATTATTTAACATATCCGACAAGTTCAACTGATTGGTTAGGCTACGATAACGGCTCAAGAGAAATTCCGAATTTATTAAAGGACCAAAATGTTTATATACCTTCACCAAACGAAGCAAGAAGGAATCACGATTTAGCTTTACGTTTAGATGAATTAACAAAATCTTTTAATCCAGAAATGTCACCTATTCAATCCAAAGCACCAATGGATCAAAGTTATAATTTATCCATCGGTGACCAATTATCTATTTTTGGAAATCCTTTAGGATACATTGCAAGCTTAAGCTACAGCAGAAAATATTCATTTTATGAAAACGGACAGAAAGCAAAATGGGAATTAAGTGGTAACTATGACGAAGTAAATGATCTATATAATTATTACAATTTTTCAGATACTAAAGGTAGCGAA